>NZ_JAAIXZ010000018.1:0-127063 GCF_010894435.1 Pyxidicoccus trucidator
CGTAGTTGGTGTTGACCACGGGGTCAGCGTGCTCCGGCTGACCCTCGGTGCGCACCACCGCGCCCGGCAGGGTGCTGGTGTTGTTGCCGTTGTGCATCCGGCGGTTGAGCGCCTCGTGGATGGTCGGCACGCGCAGGAGCAGGTCGCCCGTCGTCGCGTCCACCAGGAGGATGTCGCGCACGGGGGTGCCGTCCGCCTTCTCACCGGTCTGCATCAGCTTGTACATCAGGCGCAGCTCGTCGCCGTCACGCCAGTACACCAGCTCCGCGTCGGGGCTGGTCACGAAGCCCTCGAGGGCCTCGCGGTCCGAGGCGGCCGTCGCCACCGCCGTCTCGGCGGAAACGGTGGCCTTCTCCACGGCCTTCAGGTCGCTGCGAACGTTGGTGTTCGCGGCGATGATCTGACCGGCGCGCACGTGCAGACGGAACTCACCGCCGAACACGGGGAGGTCGTTGTGACGCACGGCGTAGCGGAAGTGGCTGTCGCCCTGCTTGTCCTCGTAGCCCTTGATGAACACGAGGTTCGCGGGGGCCAGGTGGAACGTCGGGGCCAGGGCCTCCACCGCGGGGGCCAGCGCCGCCTGCGAGAGGGCCGCCGCACCAGCGCCCGCCAGCACCGGCGTCGCGCCCAGGTTGCCCGTCACGAACGTGGCCACACCGGCCCCGTCCGTCGACACTACGTTCTGCCCATTCTCCAGGGCCGCAGTCTTCGCGGCATCCCCGGACTGAGTCTCGGGGGTAGGGTTGGACTCATTGCAGCCGACAACGACCGACAGCGCCGCGATTCCGAGTGCTCCACGCACCCGATTGTTCTTCGCCATGTAATCCTCCTAAGCGGAAAGATTAGGAAGGATAGTGGCATAGCGCGGCCGGGGATTTCAAGGTTGCGCGATTATTTCAGGCTATCGTCAATTCTCACAAATCAAGGTTTGTCATTCAAGCCTAAAAGTTCCATGGGCTTACACGGACCCAGCCGAGTCCCCCCAGACTTGAGGCAGGACGTAGCAGGTCATCTCCCGATCCACACTTTTTTCGAAAAAGTTGGTGGCCGCCACGCCAGTTACGAGGTCCGCGCGCGAGGCCGGGCGCAAGGCCGGCCCGGCCGGGGCGTGGCCAAAAACCCTACCACGGGGTCCGCGCGCGCGAGGCGGGGCCGAAACGCGGCCAGGCCGCGACGAGGGCGAGGCCCTTCGAGGGCATCACCATCGCGCGGCCGGGCCGGGACTGAGGGAAGGAGAAGTGGCGTCCGAGTGGAGAAGCCGTGAGTTTCAAGGCTCGCGCTCTAACCCCTGAGCTACCTCCCGGCAGCTATCGGGAGGGCCGGATTCGAACCGGCGACAACGGGCACCCAGTGCGTGTAGGGCATCTCCGGCCGGACGCCGAAGCTTGTGAAAGGAATTGAAGCGCCCGAAGGGCGAAGCCATGGGTGCTGCTCGAACGGGCGCTTCAAAAGTGTGGGCGGGGTGTCGGGCGGTGCTGCCGTCGACCTTGCCTGCGAGGAAGAAGACGCGCGCGGTGCGCCGCACCTGACGGCGGGATTTCGCGGCTGAAGAATCCCGCGCCGTGCCGACGTGGGCGCCGTTACGCTAGGGCCACCCTGGAGGTAGAAACATGCGCGCACTGCAGCTGCAGCGGCTGGACGGACCGGACGGACTCCAGCTCGTGGAAACCCCCGAGCCCGAGGGCAGTGATTTGGTGCTCATCGACGTGGTGGCCGCGGGAGTGAGCTTCCCCGACCTGCTGCTCACGCGAGGGCAGTACCAGATGAAGCCCGCGCTGCCCTTCATCCCGGGCGTGGAGGTAGCGGGCGTGGTGCGCAGCGCCCCGGCTCGTGCGGGCGTGAAGCCTGGAGACAGGGTGATGGCGTTCAGCTTCGGGCTGGGCGGCTTCGCCGAGGTGGCGGCGATTCAGCCGGAGATGGTGTTCCGCATCCCCGAGCGCTGGAGCTTCGAGGCGGCGGCGGGCGTGGTGATGAACTACCACACGGCGCACTTCGCGCTGCACCGGCGCGGCCGGGTGAAGGCGGGCGAGACGGTGCTGGTCCACGGCGCCGCGGGCGGCGTGGGGACGGCGGCCGTGCAGGTGGCGCGCGGCGCGGACGCGCGAGTCATCGCCGTGGTGAGCGACGAGCGCAAGGCCGAGGTGGCGAGGAAGGCCGGCGCGCACGAGGTGGTGCTGTCCACCGGCGACTGGGTGGCGCAGGTGCGCGAGAAGACGGGCGGCCTGGGCGCCAACGTGGTGTTGGACCCGGTGGGCGGCGACATCTTCGACAAGAGCCTCAAGTGCCTGGCACCGGAAGGACGGCTGCTGGTGGTGGGCTTCGCGAGCGGCCGCATCCCCGAGGTGCAGGCGAACCGGCTGCTGCTGCGCAACATCGACATCGTCGGCGTCGCCTGGGGCGGGTTCCTCCTGCACGAGCCGTCGCTGACGCCCAGCATCGCCAAGGACCTGGAGGCGATGGCCGAGCACGGCATCCTCGACCCCGTGGTGGGCAGCGTCTTCCCGCTGGAGCAGGGCGCGCAGGCGCTGCGCGAGCTGGAGTCGCGGCGGGCCACGGGCAAGGTCGTGCTGCGCGTCCGGGCAGGCTGAGACGGGAGGCGCCCCGACGCGTCCGGCATCTCCGCTGGACGCGGTGCGGCACCCGCGCGTGAGGCCCGGGTGCCAACCGGACATGCGACCGAGCGCGAGCGCCCGCTCCCCCGCTGCCATCCTCCAGGGCGGGCTGCACCTTGGGGCAGGAGGTGACAGCACCATGGCGGACAACCCCATCGAGAGGCAGCACCAGCGGGAGCGGGAACAGGAGCGGGAGCGGCTGCGCACGCAGGAGGAGAAGGACCTGGAGGTGGAATCCCGCCGGGGGCCTCGTCCGCTGGAAGGCTATGCCGGAGGGCACACCACGTGGACGGGCTCGCAGGACGACGAGGCCGCCGCCCGCGTGCACGCCCGCGACGCCGACGAGTCCTGGGAGGCCAGCCAGCGGCAGGCCCGGCTGGAGCCCGAGCCCGAGTCGCGCAGCCCCGACGAGGACGAGGAAGCACGCAACCGCGGCGAGGAGCCCGTCTCCCGGCGCGAGTAGGCGGGTGAGGCGGTGGATGCACGGAGGCGCCGGAGCGGGGGCCTGTTAACGTCCCGCGCCGTGCCTCCGTCCTCTCTTCCTCCCACCGTGGTGCTGCCTCCGGACGAAGCGCGGCGCTACCTCGTGGGCCAGCTCGGCCTGGCCCGTCAGTCGTTGCCCCCGGGTACTCGCGGGGTTCGCGCGCTGCTGAAGACGCTGCGGTGCATCCAGTTGGATCCGCTGGACGTCCTCGGCACCAACGCGGACCTCGTGGCGCTGGCGCGCGTGGACGGCATCGCCCGTGGCGACGTGTACCGCCACCTGATGCCGGGCCATGCCTTCGAGCACTTCGCGAAGGAGCGCTGTCTGCTGCCCGCCAGCGCCTTCCCCTACTACCGCGAGCGCGCGGCCCAGGCCCCGTGGTGGCGGCTGGAGGAGCGGCTCAAGCGCGTGCCGGAGGCCGTGCTGCAAGCGGTGCTCGAGGAAGTGGACCAGCTGGGCCCCGCGTCCGCGAAGCAGCTGACCGACCACGGAGCCGTGGTGCCCCTGGACTGGAGTGGCTGGAAGGGCACCGCCCGCGCCACCGCCATGGCCCTGGAGGTGCTGTGGACGCGCTGCCAGGTGGTGGTGTGTGGCCGCGCCCCGGGTGGCAAGGTGTACGACGTGCCACGCCGCGCCCTGCCCCGCCTCGCGGACGCGCCGGTGGAGCGCCCCTTCGAGCGGTGGGCCCTGGAAGAGCGCGTGGAGGCCGCGGGCCTGCTCAGCCGCGTCAGCGGGCCGCACTGGTCCATGCTCTCCGACGTGCGCACCTCGCCCCTGCCGGACACGCTGGTGAAGGAGGGCGTGCTGGAGGAGGTGTCGGTGCCGGGCTCGCCCCGCCGCTACCTGGCCCCCCGGGGCTTTCGCGAGCGCGACTTCCCGGAGCCGGATGACCGGATGCGCATCCTCGGGCCGCTGGACCCGGTGCTGTGGGACCGCGCGCTGGTGAGCCTGGCGTTCGGCTTCGACTACGTGTGGGAGGTGTACAAGCCCGCCGCGCAGCGGCAGTGGGGCTGGTACGTGTGCCCGCTGCTGCACCGGGGAAGACTGGTGGGCCGGCTGGAGGCGCGCGTGCGCGAGGACACGCTGCACGTGGACAACCTGTGGCGCGAGAAGGGCGTGAAGCTGGACGACGCGGCGCTGGACGCGGCCCTCGCGCGCCATGCGGTGGCGTGTGGTGTGGAGCTCGTGCGTCGTCCCCGGGCCCGCGTCGCGTCGTGAGCGCGGGCCGGGCTCTGGCCAGGGGTCAGCCCGGCTCGGGCAGCTCGCGCTCCAGCGTCTCCGCCGCGTGGGCGTCCCGCGACACGCCGAAGCGCTGGCGCGAGCAGGCCAGCAGCTGCCCCGCGTAGACGGTGTCTTCCAGCGCCCCCTTGAAGTCGCCTTGCTCCGCGAGGGCCCGCGCCCGCTCGTCCACCAGCCGGGCGAAGATGCGCGCCTGCTCCGCGTGCGCGAACAGGCGGACCACGGAGCGCGCGTCGAAGCACACCAGCGTGTCGAACTCCATGCCCAGCGACAGCGTGCAGGCCTCGCGGATGCCCTGGAGACACTCGTCCAGCGAGGACCTCGCCCTCGCGCGGGCGATGTCCGGAGCCAGCCGGGCGAGCTCACGCACGGCATTCAGCGTGAAGACGTAGCGCAACACGGGCATGCGGAAGGGAACTACACCTCAGACCCGGAGATTCATCCAGTCCCGTCGTCAGGCGCTCCTCGTGAAATCTTCCCGGCTCACTTCAGCCCGTGGGAAGGAACGTGCGGGTCCAGGTGGACCGTGCTCGGTGAGGCGCGCCAGACTCGCCGACATGCACCTGACGCGTGTCGCGATGTTCGTCCTGCTCCAGTCGCTTGCCGCCCAGGCCGCCGAGTACCGGGTGGGTCCCGGCCAGACGTACACCTCCATTGGCGCGGTGCCCTGGGAGTCGCTCGCCCCGGGGGACACCGTGCTCATCCACGCACGGCCCACGCCGTACGCGGAGAAGTGGGTGCTGGGCCGCCGGGGCACCGCCGCCGCGCCCATCACCGTGCGCGGCGTGAAGGACGCCGAGGGCAACCTGCCCATCATCGTCGGCGAGGGCGCCACCACGCGCTCGCAGCTCAACTACTGGAACGAGGAGCGCGGCATCCTCAAGATTGGCGGCGCCAACACGCCCGCGGACACGCTGCCCGCGTACCTCGTGGTGGAAGGACTGCACCTGCGCCGGGCGCGCGGCGCCTTCACCGGCCGCAACGGCGCGTCCTCGTACGCGGACAACGCCGCCGCCATCTTCATCGAGAAGGGGGAGCACATCACCCTGCGTGGCTGCGTGCTGGAGGACAGCGGCAACGGCCTGTTCATCGCCAATGCCGCGTCGGACGTCACCGTCGAGCACAACTCCATCCGCGGCAACGGCAACTCCGGCAGCATCCTGGAGCACAACGCGTATACCGAGGCGCTCGGCATCACCTACCAGTTCAACCACTTCGGCCCGCCCTGCTCCGGCTGCCTGGGCAACAACCTGAAGGACCGCTCCGCCGGCACCGTCATCCGGTACAACTGGATTGAGGGCGGCAACCGGCAGCTGGACCTGGTCGATTCCTCCAGCGCCACGCTGCGCGCGGACCCGTCCTACGCGCGCACCTTCGTGTACGGCAACCTGCTGCTGGAGCCGGAGGGCGCCGGCAACCGGCAGGTGGTCCACTTCGGCGGCGACAGCGGCACCACCGCCAACTACCGGGGCACGCTCTACTTCTTCCACAACACGGTGGTGTCCTCCCGCACGGACCGCACCACGCTGCTGCGCCTGTCCGACAACGCGCAGACCGCGCACGTGACGAGCAACGCCGTGGTGGTAGCCCCCGCCGCTGGCAACACGCTGTCCCTCACGGATGCGGCGGGCACGCTGCGCCACGGTGGCAACTGGTACAAGCCCGGCTACGTGTCCAGCTTCGGCACCGTCACCGGCTCCGTGGTGGACACGGGTGGCAATGTCACTGGCAGCGACCCGGGCTTCGTCGACCTGGCCGGCCAGGACTTCCGCCTCACCGCCGGCTCGCCGCTGCGGGGCAAGGCGGTGGCGCCTCCCGCCGAGGCCAGCGGGCACCCCTTGGCCTTGCAGTACGTGAAGCACACCGCGAGCGGGCTGCGCACGGAGGCCAGCCCGGAGCACATCGGCGCGCATGGGAATGCTGGGTCCTCCGACGATACGGATGGAGGAACTTCAGACGGTGGAATCTGCCGCTGCGATGCGGGCACGGGCACGCCTACCGATGCGGGTACCACTGCTGACGCGGGGACTTCGCCCGACCCCGAGAACCCGCCGGACTCGGATGAAGACGACGACGGCGGATGTGCCGCGACCGGGGGTGCACTCGCCGGTCCGCTCGCGCTCCTCGCGTTGCTGGGAGCCCGGCGAAGGACGCGCGCGGGCTGACCCGGGTGGGGCGACCACTGCCACCGTGCCGCCCCTCCCCTGTCGTCACGCCTCCGCGAACCTGTCCCTCCAGGACGTTGGGCCTCCGGCCTTCGCGTCACTCCGTCAGCATGGCGACAACTCCGGGTGCGGGTGGCACATCCCAGGTGACGGGGCCGCGAAGGTGCGCGAGGAGCGATGGTAGGCTTCCCTGCCTGGAACCTCCGCATGTCCACTGACTTCACACCTCCCGAGTACGAGGTCCGGTCCGCGCCTTCCCAGCCGGGGAACGCGACATGAAAGACCTGGACGCCATCCTCCGCGCCCGGCAGCGCGCCCGGGGTCCGCTGGTGCTGGCCACCGTGGTGGCCGTGTCCGGCTCGTCGTACCGGAAGCCCGGCGCCCGCATGCTGATGGGCGAGGACGGGTGGCTCGCCGGTGGCGTGAGCGGTGGGTGCCTGGAGTCCGACATCGTTCGCAAGGCCTTCTTCTGGACGAGCACGGGGCCCCGCGTGCTGCGCTACGACTCCACCGGCGACAACGCCGAGGAAGAGGGCAGCCTGTCCTTCGCGCTCGGGTGCAACGGCGTGGTGGACGTGCTGCTGGAGCGCTGCGAGCCCGGCCCCGTGGATGCGCTCGCCTACGCGGCCGAGGCCCGGAACGAGGGACGACGCGCCGTCGTGGCCACGGTGTACCGGGGCCCCTCCAATGCGGTGGGCTCGCGGCTGCTGGTGCGCGAGGACGGCTCGGAAGAGGGAGACCTGTCCGGAGCGCTGCGCGACGCCGTGCGCGACGCGGCTCGCGAGGCGCTGGAGGCGGGACGGACGTGGAGCGGCCCGTGCGGCGGCGCGGACGTGCTGGTGGAGGTGGTGGAGCCGCCCCACCCGCTGGTGCTGTTCGGCAGTGGCTTCGACGTGGTGCCCGTGGTGACACAGGCGGCGAGCCTGGGCTGGCAGGTCACCGTCGTGGCGGACCGCCCCTCGGAGACGCTGCGGCGACGCTTTCCGCTGGCGCACGCGGTGGTGTCGGCGAAGGCGCGTGACGCGGTCGATGCGCTGACTCTGTCTCCTCGCACGCTCGCGGTGCTGATGACGCACAGCCTGCCACAGGACCGGGAGCTGCTCCCCCGGCTGCTGCCGAAGGCGCTGCGCTACCTGGGCGTGCTGGGTCCCCGCTCGCGCACGGAGCGGCTGCTCGCGGAGCTGTCCCCGGCCCCCACGCCCGCGCAACTGGAGAAGCTGCACGCGCCCGTGGGGCTCGACCTGGGCGCGGAGGGCGCGGAGGAGATTGCCCTCTCCATCGTCGCGGAGCTGCAGTCGGTGGTGTCGGACCGCGAGGGCGGCAAGCTGCGCGAGCGGCAGGCTCCCATCCATTCTGCGGCCTCACCTCCGGCACGGAAGCTCGCGTGACGGTGGGCGTGGCGCCGACCCTGATGAGCCCATCACAGGTGGCCCGGAGGCTGGCATGACGGTGGGCGTGGTGGTGTTGGCCGCGGGAGGCTCGTCGCGGCTGGGACGACCGAAGCAGCTCGTGGTCCACCAGGGGAAGACGCTGGTGCGGCGGGCCGCGGAAATCGCCGTCACCGCGGAGTGTGGCCCCGTGGTGGTGGTGCTGGGCGCGCATCACGACACCGTCGCCCTGGAGCTGGCCGGGCTTCCCGTGCTCAAGGTGGAGCATGCGGAGTGGGCAGCGGGGCCCGGGGGTTCGCTCGTCGCCGGAGTCCGGGCGCTCACCCAGATGCGCGCCATTGACGGCGGCACCGTGGACGCAGTGCTCGTCATGCTGTGCGACCAGCTCCGCGTGGACTCCGCGCACCTGCGGGCCCTGGTGGAGACGTGGCGACGGACAGGCGCGGACGTGGTGGCGTCCGCCTACGAGGAGACCCGGGGCGTGCCCGCGCTGTTCGCCCGCGCTGTGTTCCCCGAGTTGGCAGCGCTCGGCCCCGAGCAGGGCGCACGCGGCGTGATTGCCCGCGAGCCCTCCCGTGTCACGGAGGTTCCACTGCCCGGCGGCGGTGAGGACGTGGACACGGCGGCGGACCTCGCGCGCTTGAAGTGAGCCGACCTCCCCGCTTCCAGCGCTCCCGTGCCGCGCGCCTTTATTCTCCGGGCCCAGGCACCTTGTGGGCCAGTGACTGCCCAGCGAGCGGACTGCCGAAGCGTCCTGGGACACCCGTTGCCGCCCGGCGGTGACGTCCCAGTCTTGCCGAGGACCCGCGAGCCTCCGTGCGCCGCGGGCCCCACGTGACACCGAAAAGACACCGGAACCGAAAGCGTCACCGTCACGTGACACGCATTCGCACGCTCGAAGGAGACGCACGCCATGGCGAACAGGGACTACGAGAATCGTCGCTACCTGGGAGACGACCGGGAGCGGTGGGGAGCCCGGGAGCGGGACTTCGATGACGGCTACCGGACCGGCGACCTGGGGCCGAGGCAGGAGCGTGGCCCGTGGCAGGGCGGGCAGGGGTACTCGGGTGGCGGCTTCGGCCGCGGCTTCGAGGACTACGGCCGGAGCCCCCGCGAGGACACCAGCCGCTACAACCGGGACTACGAGTCGGGTGGCCTGGGCCGCTCGCAAGGCTTCTCCGGAAACGACGGGTATGGCCGCCCGCTGGCGTACCCGAGCTACTCCACCCCGCCGGGCAACCTCGGCAGCGGCACTTGGTCCGAGCGAGACCTCGGCTACGACCGGGGCTACGACCGCGGCTTCGGAACCTACATGGCGCGCGACAGGGTCGAGGGGCTTCATGGCCGCCGCGACTTCGACGAGCGCGGCCCCCTCGAGCGGTTCGGCGACAGGCTCCGCGAGGGCGTGCGCAAGCTGGGCAAGGGCCCGAAGACGTACACGCGCTCGGATGACCGCGTCCGCGAGGACATCTGCGACCGGCTCATGCACGGGTGGGTGAACGCCGAGGACGTGGAGGTCCAGGTGAAGAGCGGCGAAGTCACCCTGACGGGCTTCGTCGACGAGCGCCGCGACAAGCGCGTCATCGAGGACATCGTCGAGGACGTCCTCGGAGTGAAGGACGTCCACAACCAGCTCAAGGTGGGCCGCCCGGAGACGCTCGGCGCCGCGCCCACCGGGACGCCAGGCACGCCGACCACGAAGCTTCCCCGCTCGTAGCGCGGGCCAGGGAGCCCTTCCAGCTCCCCGCCCCGGTGCGGGGAGCTGCCGTGCACGCAGCCCACGATTCCCCTTCCAGTCCGCCGCGCTGACGGCACCGCCAGGCCCCTCGTGTCCCTGGCGGCCTCGGGCCGTGGCCGCGTAGGGTGGCGACATGGAGAGTCGTCCCATCCTGGTGTTCACCGACGGTGCATGTTCCGGCAACCCTGGCCCGGGCGGCTGGGGCGTCATCATCGTCACGCCCGACGGACAGGTGACCGAGCTGGGCGGCCATGAGCCGGAGACCACCAACAACCGGATGGAGCTGACGGCCACGGGCAAGGCGCTGCGCCACCTGGAGAACACGCCGGGCCCGCTGCACATCCTCACGGACTCCACCTACGTCATCCAGGGCATCACCAAGTGGGCCTTCGGCTGGAGCAAGCGCGGGTGGAAGACCGCCGAAGGCGGCGACGTGGCCAATGCCGCGTACTGGAAGCGGCTCATGTCACTGGTCGTCCAGCGCAAGCAGACCTTCCCGGGCGAGGCCGCCATCGAGTGGAAGTACGTCCGCGGGCACATGGGCGTCCCGGGCAACGAGCGCGTGGACGAAATCGCCGTCGCCTGGTCCAAGCGCCGCCCCATCGAGCTCTACTCCGGCCCGCTGCAGGGCTACGGCGTGGCCGTGCACGACATCCCCGACGACACCTCCGTCCCCGAGAAGAAGCCCGGAGAGCGCACCGGCAACAGCAAGGCGTACTCCTACCTCAGCGAGGTGGGCCGCACCGTGAAGCGCCACGCCACCTGGGCAGCATGCGAGCGCCGGGTGAAGGGCGTGGCGGGTGCCCGCTTCAAGAAGACGCGGAGCGCCCAGGACGAGGCCCAGGTGCTGGAGGAGTGGGGCGTCCAGGCCCAGGACGTCCAGGCCGAGGACTGAGCGCGGCGCCGCGTCCTCCGGGCTACTTCTTCAGCGGGAAGTAGCCCACCCTCGTGACGATGGACTGCCCCTCGGGAGAGAGCGCGAAGTCGATGAACGTCTTCGCCGCGCCCGAGGGCTCGCCGCGCGTGTAGAAGAAGAGGTCGCGGCTGAGCGGGTACAGGCCGCTCTGGATGTTGGCCTCGCTCGGCGCCACCTCCTCGTTGCCGACCTTCACCGCCAGCTCCCGGATGCCCTTGCCGTAGGCCGCGCCACCGAAGCCGATGCCGTGCTTCTCCTTGGCCACCGCGTTGACCACGGCCGCGGTGCCCGGCAGCGTCAGCGCCTCGGAGGTGAAGTCCTCGCCCTTGAGCACCTCGTCCTTCACGAAGACATAGGTGCCCGACGAGTTCTCACGCGAGTAGACGACGATGCGCGCGTCCGAGCCGCCCACCTCCTTCCAGTTCTTCACGTCCCCCAGGTAGATGGCCTGGAGCTGGTCGATGCTCAGCGCCCGCACCGGGTTGGACTCGTGCACGTAGAAGGTGACGCCGTCGCGGGCCACCGGTGTCTCCCGCGCCTGGACCTTGAGCCGCGTCTGGAGCTGCTGCGCCTCGGCCGGCTTGATGGAGCGGCTGGACATCGCAATCTCGGTGGTGCCGTTGAGCAGCGCGGCGATTCCCGTGCCCGAGCCGCCGCCCGTCACCTGGATGCGCTGGTCCGGGTTCGCCTTCATGAAGGCCTCGGCCCACTGCTGGCCGAGGATGACCATGGTGTCACTGCCCTTGATGGTCAGCGCGTTGCCGCCCGCTTGCGGCGCGCTCGCCTCCGGCTTCGCCGCGTCACCCGCCGGCGCCTTCGGGTCCTTGTCCCCTCCCTTGCAACCGGTGACGAGCGCGAGCAGCGCGAGGGTGAGCAGGGAGGCAAAGGCATTCTTCATGGAAGCTCCAGGAGCAATGTGGAACGGGTTCAGGCGCGGAAGCGCGAAGGCCAGGTCCCGGACCTTCCCACGACACTGTCGGAACGCCGGAAGTCACACCACGGCTTCCGTTGTGTCGGCAACTTCGCCCTCCGAGCGGGCCGCTTCCGTGCGTCGACGCCCGCCGCGTCAGGCCCGGTGCGGAAGGTGCGCGAGCAGCCGCTCCAGGTCGGGCTGCAGCTCATCCGGCGTCGCGCTGGCCAGCTCCTCCGGAGAGTGGGTGCCCCACGTCACGGCGTAGGTGCGCAGGCCCGCGGCCTGGCCGGCTCGCAGGTCCAGCGTCGTGTCCCCCACCATCCACAGTCCGCCGGTGCCCAGCGCCGCGAGGGCGCGGTGGAGCACGTCCGGCGCGGGCTTGTGCGGGAAGCCATCCGTGCCCTGCACGTGGTGCAGCAGGTCCCCCAGCCCCAGCGCATCCACGAAGCGCCGCGCCATGTCGCTGCGCTTGGTGGTGGCGACGGCGAGCAGGTAGCCCCGCTCGCGCAGCGTCCGCAGCACCCGCTCCACGCCCGGGAAGGGACGCGAGCTGTTGAGGAAGTTGCGCGGGTAGTGCTCACGGTAGGCCACGCACAGGGCGGGCACGTGCTCCGGAGCGAACTGGTTGTACATCACGTCCAGCGGCTGGCCGATGAGGGCCCGCACCTCCGCATGCGGAGGCACCGGCAGCCCCAGGTGCGTGAAGCCGTGCAGGAAGCTGTCGATGATGTCCGGCAGCGAGTCCACCAGCGTGCCGTCGAGGTCGAAGAGGATGCCACGGGGTTCGTTCGCGCTCACGTGCCAGTCCATACGCCTTCCGGGCCTCCCGTGCACGGAGCTTGTACGCCGCCCCGGAGCCTGCCAGCCCCTGGGGAAAGCGAAGATTGTGAGGCTTCCGCGTTCTGCTCCCACCAAAGGAGTCAACGCACATGAAGTCCTTCCGAATCTTTCAGGCCCGCCGGGCATGGGGGCTGGCGTGCGCGCTGGCCCTGAGCGCCTGCGGTGACGCGGGCCAACTCGGAGCGGGCGCACCTTCCGAGCTGGAGACCGGCACCTCGGCCCAGCCCCTCGCCTTCTCGTCCCCCATGGAGTTCAGCGAGCTGCGCGGACTGCCGCCGCCGCCCGCGGCCATGGACACCACGGTGGCGGAGCTGCTGCGGGTGCTCCCGTCCCCGCGCTTCGATGACGTGCGCGGCGTGCTCTCCACCCGGCACAACCCCACGGACAAGGTGCGGCTGCTGACGTCGTACGCGCGGGACTACCCCGTGTTCCTGCGGAAGAACCAGGCCCTGCTCCCCCAGGCGGATGGCGTCCTGGGCGTACAGTCACCCGTGGTGACGAAGGAGATGCTGTTCGAGGGCGACAGCGCGTGCAGCACCACCCACGCGTGCGCCAACCTGTTCGTGCCCACGACGGAGGAGCCCGCGCTCCAGCCCTATGCGGCCATCGTCCTGGTGGCCCCGCGCGTGGAGTTGGCGGCGCCGGTGCAGACGGGTGGGACGACGCTCATCATCGCCGCCGGAGAATACGTCTCCCACGGCTACCAGGTGGAGACCTCGCCTCTCGAGCGAACCGCCGCGCAACGGCCCGAGGTGTACCCCCTGCCCCCCGCGCGGAACGGCCGCAACGGCGGCAGCTTCGTCCTCTACACCAACGTCCTCAACGGCGTTCGCGTCAACGCCACCGGAGAGAAGGGCGATGACGGCTGGGCGGGCCGCAACGGACTGGCCAGGGACCTCACCGCCACCATCTCCGGCAACAATGGCCCCAACCCCACCGTGAGCTGCACCGCGAGCGCCATCGTCAATGAGGCCCAGAACGGAGGCAAGGGCGGCAAGGGTGGCCGCGCGGGAGACATCGTCGTCCGCTACACCTCGCTCACCGGGCCCGGCCTCATCAACGAGCCCAACAAGTCCGCGCCGGTGACGCCCGAGCAGTGCTTCATGGACGACACGCTGCACTGCCAGAGCCTGCGCTGCCGGTGGAACCCGGCCATCGCCCTGTGCGACGTGATGACGGAGGCGGACAACGCACAGTGCTCCGACGGCATCGACAACGACCACAACGGCTACAAGGACTGCGCGGACTACGGCTGCTCGAAGAACCCCCACGTGACGGTGTGCCCGGAGGCCGCCTGGTCTCCCCTGGCCAGGGAGTCCTCCGCCGAGGCGTGCAGCGACGCCCGGGACAACGACGGCGACGGGAAGACGGACTGCGCGGACCCGCAGTGCGGCATGCGCGGCTTCTGCCAGCAGGGCCGCCCCTCCAACAGCGAGTTCTCCGAGGACGCCTGCCAGGACGGCCTGGACAATGACGGGGACGGCTACAAGGACTGCGCGGACTTCGGCTGCACGAAGTACTCGACGACGTGCGGGAGCGCTGGCGAGGGCGGCGACGAGGAGTGCGCGGACCTGCTCGACAACGACGGGGACGGGCTGGGCGACTGCGCGGACCCGGGCTGCATGAGCCTCTCCGCCTGCTCGCGCGGGCCCGTGCTGGCGCTCACCAGCGGCTTCGAGGAGCTGAGCGACGCGGCGTGCTCGGACGGGTTCGACAATGACCTGGATGGCGACGTGGACTGCGCGGACCGCGAGTGCCGCGTCAGCCCCAAGGTCACCACCGCCTGCGGCAGCGAGCGGACGCCGCAGAGCTGCTCGGACGGCCTCGACAACGACGGGGATGGCCAGGTGGACTGCGGCGACTCCGGGTGCGCGGGCAACCCCTACGTGAAGCTGTGCGAGCCGGACACCTACCCCTTCACCCTGGAGAGCACGGCGGCCACGTGCAGCGACGACGTGGACAACGACGGGGACGGCTACGAGGACTGCTCCGACTTCCAGTGCAGCAACAGCCCACTGACCGGCACCCTCTGCGGCGTGCAGGAGAACACCGTCGCCGAGTGCTCGGACGGGGTGGACAACAACGGGAACAACCTCGTCGACTGCGGTGACAGCACGTGCAGGAACAACCCGTTCTACGGGGACCTGCTCTGCAAGGGGAAGCTGGCGACGTGGCACGACGTGTCGATGTCCGAGCCCTACAACGGGCGCTACACGGACACCCGCGCCGGGTTCCTCGACGTCGCCGCGATTGGCGGCAAGAAGGGCCTGGCTGGCAAACAGGACTCCAGGACGGTGACGGTGGTGGTGCGGGATGCGCCGCCCGGCTCCTGCGAGTTCTACGACGACTACCTCTGCCAGCCGCGCAACGAGCAGCGCATGTGCGTCGTGGGCATCAAGGCCACGGACGGCACCGCCGGAGCCGTGGGCACCGCCGGCACCGTGAGCACCCTGCGCGCGACGCGGCGGGACGTGGACATGCTGCGCGCGCTGCTGGCGCCCCAGTCCTGGCGCGTGTCCGGGGCGCAGGGCAACGAGCTCTTCAAGAAGGGAGAGCTGAAGAAGGCCGCCTTCATCTACACGCAGGACATCACCGAGCTGGGCGGCATCCTCGCCCAGGCGGGGCTCGTCTGTGACGAGGCGCCCACCGGCAGGCCCTTCGCGGACATGTACCTGTACGGGGCGCTCTGCCCGCTGATGGCGCACGACGTGACGAAGCTCAGCTACCTCCAGAACCAGCGCAACTTCCATGGCCTGACGAAGGACACAGTGCTCAACCCGCATGTGCGCTACGAGCAGCTCCGCTCGGAGTTCGACACGCTCTATGGCGTGCTCGACAGCTCGGTGGGCCACTGGCTGACGCTCTCCGCCACCCTGCAGCTCTCCGCGTGGATGTCCGCGCACCAGGCCGAGCTGGGCAACGAGGTGGTGGCGCTGAGCCAGGAGAAGGCCGTGGCGGACCAGCGCATCGTCGTGGCCGCGGCGGGGCTGAACGCCCTGGAGCAGTCCATGGCCAGCCGCAAGGCGGCCATCCAGACGCTGACGCAGGCCACCCAGGCGGCGGACACCCGCATCCAGCAGCACTACAACGGCACGAGCAAGAGCTTCGGTGACTTCCTGCTCGACATGGTGGGGACGGTGGCCAAGGCCTACGGCGCCGAGTTCGCCACCGCGCTGGGAGGCAAGGCGGCGGAAGCGATGTGGGGCGAGGTGAAGAAGAGCTTCAAGTCGGAGACGAGCGCCACGTCGGTGCCCGGCGCGGGCCCGCCCAGCAGCGACAGCAAGTCCTTCCAGTCCCTGGCCTGGGAGGCCCTGAAGACCAGCGGCACCGAGGCGGCGAAGAGCAAGCCCTTCAAGGACAAGCTCAAGAGCGGCGGCACGCAGCTGTGGGACGTCGTCAGCGGCAACCAGAAGAAGCCGGCGCGCAGCGTGCTGTCGGACGAGGTGAAGAAGGAGCTCCTCAGCCAATCGCAGATGGAAATCACCCTGGACCTGCTGGACCTCCAGGCCCAGCTCAGCAAGGCCCAGGCGGAGTACCAACTGGCGATGATGGAGCGCGACACGGTGCTGCTGCGCCAGCGCAACGCGGTGGCGGCGCGCGACGCGCTCAACGCAATCCTCGCCTTCGGTACGAGCACCGAGCTGCGCCAGTTCGACCAGCTGCTCATCGGCCAGCAGGTGTACAGCACGGCGGTGCGCACGCTGGACCAGCTCACCTCGCGCTACTGGGAGCTCATCCGCGTGGCCGAGTACCAGTACCTGCCCTTCGACCCGTCCACCGGCGACAGCGCCATTCCGGCGGACTTCCGGGAGCAGTACGCCTTCAACCTCGTCTCCTACCCGGACATGCTGACGCGGCTGGTGCAGCTGGACAACCTGCAGGCCCACTACGTGCTGAGCAACACGAAGTACTACCAGCGCCTGCCGGGCAGCCGCTTCCACCCGCTGACTCCGGACGAGACGGCGCGGATGACGGAGCTGGGCGACCTCATCACCGGGACGACGACCTACGTGGGGGCGCGCTTCCAGATTACCGGGAGCGACCTGGCGGCCAGTCCGGAGCTGGCGCTGCGCAACGGCCACCGCGTGCGCAACGTGCGCATCAACGTGGTGAACGCCAGCGGCACGACGGTGACGGTGCCGGCCGTGCTGGTGCGCGACACGCTGGATGCCTTCAAGCTCGGCGGCTTCCGCGCGGAGTTCGAGCTGGTGGACAAGGACCGGTACCCCTCCGGCGCCACGCGGCAGGTGCTGCACTACGTGCCCTTCACCGCCTGCGTGTCCCGCCCGCCGGTGTGCGACCTGGAGGACGTGGCGTGCTCCACGGACTTCCAGGCGTCGTCCTTCTCCGACGAGTGCAGCGTGGCGCCGGGCGGCTCCAGCCCCGCCAGCAACTCCTTCTATGACCGGAGCCTGCTGGGCGAGTGGACGCTGCTGGTGGACTCGGTCCGCTTCGCCGCGCTGGGTGAGGTGCGTGCGGTGGAGGTGGTCTTCATGGCCACCGGCACCGTCATCTGAAGCAGGGGCTGGGATGGGCACGCGCCTTGCCGTGTGCCCATCTCACCGCGCCGCCTGGCCAACTCATTTTGCTGCGTTACGGTGGGAAGGCAGTGACCACCTGACGCTCGGACTGAGAGGGACGCATGCAGGCAAGGAACTTCATCGGAAGCGCGCTGCTGGCCGCCGGAATGCTGGTGTCCGGGGGCGCCGCGGCAGCTGAAGCGAGCGAGCCGGGCCACCTCGCCCTGAGCGAGGAAGCACTGCCGGACCGCACGGTTCAGGACTTCGAGTACACGTACTACAGCGACCCTTCGATGACGGACGTCATCGGTGGCCAGGGCCGTTCCTCGGGCTCCTGGTTCCGCTGGGGCACCACGTCGTCCTACTACGACTACACTTCGGGCCCCTTCTACTGAGAGTGCCCCACCGGGACGCACCGCGGCCCGCTCCGGACACCTGCCGGGAGCGGGCCGCCGTGCCGCTGATGCGGGCTACTTGTCGGTAGCGTCCTCGATTTTGTCACCGGCCTCCTCGGCGGCGTCCTCCACCTTGTCGCCGGCCTTCTCCGCGGCGTCCTCGGTCTTCTCGGCGGCCTGCTCCGCGTCGCTCTCGGCGCTCTCGCGGGTGTTGCGGTGACAGCCCACGCCCAGCACCAGCGCGCCCAGGGCCACGGCCAGCAGCGTCTTCCTCTGCATGTGCTCCTCCTCGTGCATGGCGCCAGGGCCCGAGGCCCCGGCGCCGGAATGTGCGCGCGAAGATAGTCACGACCTCCCGGGTGCCAAGTGACCGCTACCGCGTCGCGCGCACCCGGGGCTCGGTGATGTCGTCGAACTTCGACGGGAAGTGGCTCAGGTCCGTGTCGGTGTTCTGGGCCACCGGGTTGTGGCAGCCGAAGCAGCCGGCCTTGTTCGCGTTGGAGAGACCCGAGCCGTTGGGGTCATACGCCGTGGAGCCCGTCTGGAGGTACGTCTCCAGCGTGGTGTTCGCGAGGTTGGGGAAGCCCACGGCCGTCTTTTCGGGCACGCCGGACTTGGGCTGCTGGAAGATGGAGATCCAGAAGTCCTCGTTGGGCGCCTGGGTGCCCTTCGTCCACAGCGTGCCGATGAGCTGGTAGTTCTTCCAGACGCCCGTGAGCTGCGGCCGCACCGTGGCGTTGAGGCACGACACGTTGCCTCCGCTGTTCGCGTTCGGGTCGTTCGTGGACGAGCCCACCACGGCGCAGTTGGCGTCGCTCACGCCCCCCGCGGGCAGCGCGTCGGTCCGACAGATGTTGACCTGCTCGAAGCCCGAGCCCTCATGCGGGTCCAGGTTGCACTGGGGGCTCGCCGGGGTGACGCCGCAGGTCTTCGAGGACATCACCCCCGCGGGCGCCGTCGCCGGGTTGAAGAACGACCACGGCGTCCCGAGCGGCGACTGCGTGTCGATGGGCGTGCTGGAGCCCGGAGCGCAGTCCGGCGTGTTCGCGACGTGCTCGAACGAGGCCCAGACCCACTCACCGTGCGTCGGCGTCTTCTGCACGAGGTGCAGCCCCACCAGCCCCAGGTTGGTGCCGGCGCAGTACATGACTCCGGCGGGGCAGTCGTTGGCGGGGAACTGCCTCCAGGCGCTCTTGATTTCGACGGAGCCCATGGCGGTGCCATCTCCCCACGGCAGCCAGAACTGCTGCGGGTTGTTGCAGTTCGTGAAGGGCGGGCTGCCCGCTGGCGGCTGGCAGAAGGCGTCGTAGTTCTGCTGCGTGTAGTAGCCGCTGCTGACCACCGCGTCATAGAACGGCTGGTTGAAGCGGAGGTCGTAGAGCACCATCTGCCCCGCGACGTCGATGAGCGCGTCCTGCCCCGCGCCGGCCTGCTTCTGGTCCAGCATGGCGACCTCGAGCGTCGTCTCGCCACCGGGGAACGCGCCGGGCGCGGACGAGCCGTTCGGCTTCAGCATGTTGTACCAGGGCGCATAGGACAGGAACCGGGGCTTGGTGGGCGTCACCGGGTCGTTCCCGTCCTCGACGATTTGCGTCAGGTAGAGGAACTGGTTCCACGCGAAGGTGTGGAAGTCGCAGAAGGACTGCTCGGGCAGCGGCACCTCGCCCAGAGGCTGCGGGTTGGCGACGCTGAGGCGCGTCCCGTTGCTGAAGATGCCGTCGCAGCGCACCTGGGGATTCGTGCCCGCGTCCGGCTGAGGCGCGGGCTCGACCGTATTGGAGTCCTTGCAGTGGACCAGGGAGGCCCCGAGGGTCGCCGCCACGAGGGTGGTCTTCAGGAGCTGCCGGGGACGGGAGCGCGACGGGAGTGGCATCGAGGGTCTCTCAGGAAAGAGGAGTCACGGGCCCGCGCCTGGGGGTACGCGGGCCCGTGAGCAGGGGTGGACGGGCGGGCGACGTTGCAGGGCGGATGCCATGGCCCGCCGGAGCCGCCGCCGCGGGTAAGCCCCGGGGATTCCATCGAGGCCTCGTGGCGCCTGCCGGGCCTTGCGTTGTGTGGGTACGCGGGTGCGTCCCGAGCGAACGGCGCTGGCACCTTCACGGGAATGCAGGACGGGCATCCGGTGTCGGTAGGGCCGGATGCCCGCCCACCCGAGGAGCTGGACACGATGAGACAGGCCCATCCAAGGTTGGCTGCCTTCCTGGTGCTGCTGGCAGCCCTGAGCGCGGGCGCAGCTCCGGCGACGGCGCTCCCGGCGCGACTGACTCCCGAGCAGGAAGCGGCCATCACCCGCGCCATCGAGGAAGAGCTGCGCGAGTCCGGCGCTCCCGGCGCGGCCGTCGCCGTGATTCAGGGCGGCGAGACGCTCTACCTCCGCACCTTCGGGGTGCGCAGCAGCGAGGAGCGCACGCCCGTCACGCCGGACACACTGTTCCGCCTGGGCTCCACCACGAAGATGCTCACCGCGCTGGCGACACTCGATGCGGCGGCGAAGGGTCGGCTCGGCCTGGACGTTCCGGTGCGCACGTACGTGAAGGACCTGAACCCGACGCTGGGGAAGGTGACGCCGCGCCAGCTCCTGTCGCACTCGGCGGGCATGCGCGAGGCGTCGCCCTCCGTGCAGTCGAAGGACGACGAGGCCCTGGGGCGGATGGTGCGAGGCTGGAAGGGCGACTACCTCTTCGCGCCTCCGGGCGACGTCTTCTCGTACAGCGGCCCCGGATACTGGCTGGCGGGGCTCGTGCTGGAGCGCGTCCACGGCAAGCCCTATGCGGACACGCTGCGCGAGACGCTGTTCCAGCCGCTCGGCATGGAGCGCAGCACGCTCCGCCCGCTGGAGGCCATCACCTCCGACTTCGCGCAGGGCCATGAAGAGAGCGGCAGTGAGCTGAAGGTCGTCCGTCCCATGGCGGAGAACACCGCGATGTACCCGGCGGGCTCGGCGTTCTCCTCTGCTCGCGAGCTGGCGCGCTTCGCTTCCATCGTGGTGCGGGGCGGCCTGGACGGGGAGCGCCGCGTGCTACCCGAGGCCGCCGTGCGGGACTTCTTCACCGCGCACGTCCCCCTGCCCGGAGCGGGGCCGGAGGAGGCGCGTTATGGCTTCGGCCTGGTGCGGCTCCGTCTCGGTGGCACGGAGGTCTTCGAGCATGGCGGCGTGCGCCGGGGGTATGGCTCGCACTTCCGCTTCCTGCCGGAGAAGCAGGGCGCGGTCATCCTGCTCACCAACAAGAACGGCGTCACGCTGCGGAAGTCACTCGACGTCATCTCCAAGGCGGTCTTCGGCCTGCCGGAGCAGCCCCCACCGCCCGCGGACGACCCGCCGCTCACCGCCGCCGAGGCGGAGCGCTACACCGGCACGTACCGCCACGCGGACCTCGTGAGCTTCGCGGTGGCCTGGGATGGGAAGCAGCTCGTGCTGACCCTGGACACCGCGAAGCCGCTCCAGCGAATGAAGCAGGACGGCTTCCGGACGGCGGACGGGCAGGAGCTGGTGTTCATCTTCAAGCCGGGACAGCCGAAGGCGCGCTACCTCCACATGGACCTGCTGACCGCGGTGCGCTCCGGACGGTAGGCGGAGCCAGCGTCAGTCCAGCGTCTCGGGAACGCGCGCCCCCGCCTGCTCCACCCACTTGCGCGCCTTCGTCAGCGCCTCATCGAGCCAGGCGGCCGCGTTCTCCTCCTCCACCTCGTCCCAGGTGAAGCCCGGGCCTTCCGAGACGTGAAGCGGGTGCTCCCGGCGCCAGCGGGCAGCCATGGCACGCGCCAGGTCCGAGCGGCTCCGGGACAGCGCCACCACCAGCGCCAGCGCCCCCGGCTCACGCTCCATTCCCTGGAGGGCCGCCGCCAGCTCGTGGTGACACCAGGGCCGGTCCAGCACGAAGAGCACGGCCGTGACGAGCTGCCGCGCGATGGGCGTGGTGGAGCGCAGCGCCAGGCGCACCAGCTCACGCGCGTGCTCGTGCGCATACTCCAGCGCGAGCAGCGCGAAGTCGCCGATGAACGGGTTGCCACCGTAGCCCTTCACCGGGTTCACCCGTGCGAAGGCGAGCATCGCTTCGAGGACGCGCTCCCGCTCGATTCCCCGCTTCAGCAGATAGTGCGCGGCGGCGTGCATGGAATAGGGGTGGTGCTCCGTGGGGGACAGCCGCTCCAGCGCGAGGCGCAGCACGGCGTCGCTCCCGGCGGCCCCTGGCATCCTGTCCAGCCGCTGCACGGCTTCCGCCGTCGCCGCGGACACCGGGCCATGCTCGATGACCCGCGTGCAGGCACGGACCTGCTCCTCGTCGGTGGAGAGCGACTCCAGGGCCGCGAGGGCGTCGCCCGCCGTCCAGGGACTCCCGGCTTGCGCGAGGAGCCAGTTCCGCCGGGACTGGCGCACCGCCTCGACCTTCGCCTGGAACACCTCCCCCCCCGGGCGAGACACCAGCGCCTCGAAGTCGCGCAGGTGCGCGAGGCACCGCGCGGTGGCCTCGTCGTTCGATAGGTCGAGCGCCGCCGCGCTCTCCGCGAGCGTCTCCAGCTCGGCGGGGAGCCGGAACACATTCTGTCGCTGGGGCCGTCCAAAGAGCCCCACCGCGCTCAGGTCATCGATGGCGGCCGCCAGGAGCGACGCGCCGGGCAGGAGCGCGCGGAGCCGGGCCTCGGGCAGCTCGGGCGCGGTGAGCGACTCGATTCGATGGGCGAAGAAGTACGCGTCGATGGACGCCCCCTCCTCGTCATGGAAGTCCACGTCGATCAGCTCGCCCGGGCCCTCGAAGCAGCAGCCGATGCCATGGAAGTTGTACCGCCAGCCCGCGTACCCCGGCACGTCGCCTTCATCCTCGTCGAGGCCGCGTCCGGTGATGCGCTCCTTCACCATCTGCGTCACCCAGCGCTGCCGGCTGACCTGCCGAAGCAGGCACAGCAGGAGCCAGCCATGCGCCACCGAGGGGACGTCGTCCTCCTGGAGTAGCTCCTGTGGCGTCGGCGCGGGCGCCTCCGACACCACGGCGCGCACCGCCGCCTCGAGCTTCCGTGCGACTTCGCCGTCCATCTCCGCTGCCTCCTCTCGTCCCGGCCCCGTGCGCGCTACCGCGCCTTCACGCAGCCCGGCGCGCTTCCGAAGAACTTCTCCCACGCGTCGCGGTCATGCGCGGGGAGGAATTGCAGCTCGGGGGCCAGCTCGTGGAGCTGGGACAGCCGGGCCACCTGGTCGCGCGCGGCCTCCGAGTCCGTGTCCGTGAAGAACTGGAGCAGCGTGCTCTTGGGCAGGCGCCGCTCCACCGACTCGACGAGGTTGACGGTGTCGCCCACGTGCACCAGCCGCCGCTCGGGTGAGAGGTTCACGAAGGTGGCGATGCTGCCCGGCGTGTGGCCGGGAATCCGCGCCACCACCACCGCGCCGTCCCCGAAGACGTCGAAGCTCTCGTCGAAGTTCTCATAGGGCCGGGGCTCGAAGGCCATGGCCGTCATGCGCCCCTCCACCGCCTGGGCGTGCTCGGGGAAGACCTCCTTGCGCGTCCGCCAGCCCTCGATGAGCGCCTTCTCCTCCGCCGGCAGCAGCACCGGCACCTGCCGCAGCTCCACCATGCCGCCCAGGTGGTCCAGGTGCGCGTGCGAGGGGATGAACCACTTCAGGCCCTCTGGCGTGGCGCCCACCTTCTGGAACGCCGCCGCCAGCGTGGACCTGTCACGTATCCCCTTCAGCGCCGACTCGTTGAAGAAGCGCGCGAGCGGGGGCCGCTGCTTCACCTCCTCGTGCACGTTCGGGCTGTAGCCCGCATCGATGAGCACGTCTCCCTGGGGATGCCGCACCAGCAGCCCGGAGGCCGTGTTCCGCCACGTGCCCGTGCGCGTGAGCCCCGCCGTGCCGAGCTGGCCCCAGACGTCGCTGCGCGACAGCTCCAGCCAGCACACCTCCACCTCGGGCAGGGCCTTCAAGTCCGGCACGGCCCGGGCATGCGCGGGCGCGGCAGGCAGCTCCGCCGTGAACAGCTTCACGCCGCCCGCGAGCAACCCCGCGACCAGGAACATCCCGAAGAGGCGGCCCCAACGAACCTTGAATCTCGCCATGCGCCGTGCTTACCACGCCCGGCGCGCGGGCTGCCCGGGGGGTGACGACCCGGCAGGGAGAGAAACGAACGAAGAGCGCGCGCAATGTGAGCGCGCCTCGTGCGGAGGATACGCAATGGCACCGCCCGGGCGATGGCCCACGCCCGGGGGAAGGTGCTCGTCCGGATAGGCGAGGCGGCTGGGGAGCGCTTGTCGCTGTAGCGACTGGAGAACGGCTGGTAGCCGCTGGACGCGCTCCCTTCAGCTCATGCCAGTACCGGGGGCGTGGTGCCTCCCTCGTCAGGCGTGAGCGGACCCAGCGCGTCTTCCAGGAAGCGCAGTGCCCCGCGCAGGTCGGAGGAGGCCGCCTCCGCCGGAGCCCTGCGCGCCCGGTCCATGCGCCGACGCGCCGCTTCCCGGAGCTGCCTTGCCCGCTCGCGGCCTTCCGGCAGGGCTCGCGCGTCGGCCACGTCCACCGCCGCACGTAGCAGCGCGCCCAGCTCGCGCAGCACCGGGTCGTCCCGCAGCTCCATCGCCCCCTCCAGCACCACGAAGCTCGCCTCCGCCGCCGCGGGGTCTCCCAGGAAGGCCTCCACCGCCGCGCGGTGGATGGCGAAGCGCAGCGCCTGGCCTCGCGACACCCGGCCCAGGCCGGACACGGCTTCCGACAGCCGCGCCCATGCCGCCTCCATCGCGCCCAGCGCCAGCTCCGCGCGGCCCAGCTCGCCCAGCGCCGTGCCCTCCAGGAGCCGCTGGCCCAGCTGCCGTCCCATGCGCCCCGCCGACAGCAGGTGCTCGCGCGCCTCCAGCGACCGGCCCTCCTCCAACAGGAAGCAGCCCAGGTTGAGGCGCGCCAGTGCGTGGCCCACCCGGTCTCCCACGCTGGCCGAGCGGGTCATCGCATCCTCCAGCAGCGCCAGCGCCTCGCGCGTACGCCCCGCCTCGCCAATGGCCACCGCGCAGTTGGTGAGGAAGCCCACTTCGAACGTCACGTCCCCCACGTCGCGGAACAGCGCCTGCGCCGAGCGCAGGTGGGGAATGGCCGCCTCCGCGCCACAGCGCGCCTGCTCCACCAGTCCCAGGTTGCCCACCGCGTACGCCTCCAGCCAGCGGTCGCCTTCCGAGGGCAGTTGCTGCGCCTCGAGCACCAGCGCCCAGGCGCGGGCCACCTCGCCCTCGTGGCGGGCGACGATGGACAGGTCCACCAGCACGCGCTTCTCCCCCGCCACCGTCCCCAGCACCCGCAGCGTGGAGCGCGCCCCTTCCAGGTCCTTCCGCGCCGCGTCCAGGTGCCCCGCCTCCAGCAGCACCCGGCCCCGCACCGCCAGCGCCTCGGCCACCAGCAGCGGGGAGACGGCGACGGTGCCCGCAATCGCCAGCGCCGAGTCCAGCCGCGCCAGCAGCAGACTCACCGGCCCGCGAGTGATGACCTCCGGCTCCAGCGCGACCAGCGCCTCCAGGGCCCGCTCCACGGAGCCCACCGTGGCCGGCATCACCAGCAGCGCGTTGTCACACGCGGCCAGGAGATTCTCCCGCTCCACTGCCAGCTGCCGCAGCGCCTCCGCGCCCCTGGCGCTGCGCACCCGCTCGCGCAGGCCCCGCGCCAGCGTGAGGTACCAGTCCGCATGTCGCTCCGCCAGCGTCTCCCCCCCGCGCAAATCCCTCAGCTTCGCGGCGGCGTACTGGCGGATGCTCTCGTACTGTCCCAGTCGCGGCTCCCCGTCCGGACCCTCCGCCTCCAGCACCCGCAGCAGCGACTTGGAGCGCAGCGACTCCAGCACCTCCAGCACGTCCGGCGCGTCGGGAGGCAGCGCCAGCACCACCTCCGCCGCCTCCAGCGTGAAGCCCCCGCGGAACACCGAGCACCGCGCCAGGGCCATCTGCTCGACGGGCTCCAGCAGGTTCCAGGACCAGTCGATGGCACCGCGCAGCGTGGCCTGCCGCGCGCTGGCGTCCCGCCGGCCTCCACGCAGCAGCTCGAAGCGGCGCGGCAGCCGCTCGCGGAGCTGGCTCACGCTCAACAGCCCCATGCGCGCCGCCGCCAGCTCCAGGGCCAGGGCAATGCCGTCCAACTGGCGCACGATGTCCGCGACGCGGGGCGCGTCATCCACCGTCAACTCGAAGTCGCCCCGGGCCTCCCTCGCGCGCTGGACGAACAGGCGCACCGCGTCCGAGCGGGCAATCTCCTCCAGCCGCACTTCGCCTGGCTCCGGCACCGCCAGGGGCGTCAAATCCAACAGGCGCTCGCCGGGCAGGCGCAGCGCCTCGCGCGAGGTGGTGACGAAGCGCGCGCGCGGGGCCAGCGCCATCCACCGCCCGAGCGTGGCCGGCACGTGCCGCACCGCCTGCTCCAGGTTGTCGAGGATGACCAGCACGTCCCCGCAGTCGCCCAGCGCGCGGCCCAGCCGCTCCACCGGCTCCGTGGGGTCGCCGTCCCGCCGCAGCGCCACGCCCAGCGCCTGGCCCACGGCATGGCAGAGCGCATCCGCCGTCTGCGCCTCCGCCAGCTCGCACAGCCAGACGCCGCCCTCCCACGCGCCCGACTCCAGCTCCAGCGCGCCGAAGTGCGAGGCCAGCCGCGTCTTGCCCATGCCCCCGGGTCCCAGCACCGTGACGAGCCGCGCACCGTCCGCGAGCCAGCGCCGCAGCGTGCTCAGCTCCGAGCTCCGGCCCACCAGCCCTTCCCGCGCCACCGGCACGTTTCCCTGCCTGTCACGCGGCGCCCTCGGCGCGCCGAAGCGCCGGTCCGACAGCGAGGCAGGCAGCACCTCCACCAGCGCCACCGCGTCGTCGATGCCCTTGAGGCGGAAGGAGCCCAGCGGGCGCACCGCGGTACGGCCCAGCACCTCCACGGAGGGCGCGGCCTGGGCCCAGGCAGTGCCGCTCACCAGCACCTGTCCGCCATGGCCCGCCGACGTCACCCGCGCCGCCACGTTCACCATGCGGCCCAGGTAGTCCGTCCGGCCCGTGCGCTCGTCGACGCGGCACTCGGCCTCGCCCACGTGCACGCCCATGCGCACGCGCAGCCCCCGGTGCAGCGGCCCGCGCGGCCCCGCCTCTTCCGCCGCCTCGGGGTACATGAGGAGCTCCGCCGGCCACGGCGCGCGCAGCAGCGCCTCCTGCGCCTCCAGGCACCAGCGCAGCGCCTCCAGCACCGTGGAGAACGCAATCATGAAGGAGTCGCCCTGCGTCTTCACCTCATAGCCGGAGCCGTCCTCGAGCAGCGAGCGCAGCACCCCGTCATGCACCTCCAATGCGGCGCGCATGCTCGCGCCACAGCGCTCCCACAGCCGGGTGGAGCCCTGCACGTCCGTGAAGACCAGCGCCACCGTGCCCTCGGGCGGCATGGCCCGTGACGTGTCTCCCGGAGCCGCCGACGCACGGCCCGGGAGGGCTCGCAGTGTGCCCGCCGAGGGAAGAGTCAGCCTTCGCAAAGCATCTCCCATCGCCCTCTCCCGCTGTGCCACTCGGGGACCCCGGAGCCAGACAGGCCCGTCTGCTGAAGGAGGATCTCACCACGCGAATTCCACGCCGCCCATCCTCGACGGAGACATGCTCGCAGCGATGACAGGGCGAGCATCAGGCAACGGACGGATGTGAAGCACAGCGTCCACCACGCCACGCGCCAGGTGCCCCGCGAGGCCAGGGGCGCGAAGCCCACGTTGCTGCACCGCGAGTCCCGCGACACCCATGCGCGTGGAACATCCATTCCGGGACGCCTGCGCACACACGCGTTCGCCGCCGCACGCATCGAGTGTCGGGCAACGGGAAGGCCCACGGTGCCCCCCACTTCCTTGGACACGCTCCGGATGCAACTTCTACGCTGGGAATCCCGCCGACATCGTGCCCGTGCTCCTCGCGTGGTCTTCCTGGACCTCGCCCACAGCGAGTCCGCCGGTGACGTCAAGGTTCCGAGGGGCCGATGAAATCGAGACTGTTCGAGAAGACTTGCCGTGTGCTCATCACCGCGCTGCTGTTCACCGGCGGCTGCGGGCCCGTGGAAGAGGAAGCGTCCCCTCCACCGCTGACGTACGGGGTGCAGGCCGAGCTGTCGGACAACGGGCTGTCCTTCAACGGCCTTTCGTTCAACGGGCTGTCCTTCAACGGCCTTTCGTTCAACGGGCTGTCCTTCAACGGCCTGTCCACGAGCAACTTCAACACGTGGTTCCAGGCGGACCCGGCGCTCGCCAGCGGGGTGATGCGCTACCTGGTCCGCTGCGCGGTGCCGGCGGGACAGACGCGCACGTACACGTCGTCCACCGGCCATCACTACGCGTGGGCCGGCGAGCTGGGACTGGCTCCAGCGTGGGCCTCCGGCGCGGCCCCCACGCTGTACGAGCAGCAGGTGGTGTCCGCGTGCCTGGCGGCGCACGCCAACCGGCTCGCGACGGAGGTGTCCATCTCCGTCCTGGGCCGGGACGCGGGGGGAGCGGCCATTCCCTATACGTCGGCGGAGCTGGCCTCGCACTCCCGGCGGGAGTCCTGCTTCTTCGGCAACGTCTTCACCGGGCAGGGCCTCTACGTGGGCACCGAGCGCGAGCCGCTGGGCCCCAACGAGAGCACCAGCCGGGCCTGCGGCGCCCTGCTCCACGGCGGCACCGAGGCCGCGACGCCCTGCGCGCCCCTGGTGCATGTGGGTGACTGCACGGCGTTCTGCACGCTGGACAGCAGCGGGCACTTCTTCTCGTCCTGCACCTACAACGGCACCACCTACCACCGGCCCCTCACCACCCGGCTGCGCGTCGAGGACATCCATAAATGCGGGGACACCCACTGCCAGGCCACGGAGCGGTGCGGGACCTCCTATCGATATGACAGCTGTGGACTGGACTGCGGTTCCTGCCCCTGAGTCCCGGGAGGTGCCTCCTCCCGGCCGGCTATAGTGGGCCGGGTGAAGGGGCTCGCCCGACGGCACCTCGTGGTCCTGCTCGCCTGTGCGTTGCTGATGCTCGTGGCCCTGCCGCGCATCATCGGCGGGCTCAAGGCGGATGAGGCTCCGTTCCGAGCGCCGGCACCGGGCCTCCTGCTGGTGGCGCGGCCGCACCGGGTGAGCGGCCTGTTCGACCAGACGGTGGTGCTCCTGCTGGAGACAGGCGGCGAGCGCACGTGGGGGCTCGTGCTCAACCGTGCGCGGCCCCGCCCGGCGGAGGTGCCGACGACGGGCGTGGACCGCTGGGGCGGCCCCGTGCATCCCGAGCACCGCATCACCCTGGCGCGCGGGGACACGGTCCCCGCGCAGGCCCGCCGCGTCTTCGAGGACCTGTCCTGGTACGAGGGCACGCGGGAGCCAGGCGCGTCCGGGGGCACGTCACTCACCTTCGCGGGCATGGCGGCCTGGGGCCCGGGCCAGCTCGAGGAGGAGCTGGCCCAGGGCGCGTGGTGGCTGGTGGAGGGCAGCACCCGCGCCGTGTTCACCGCGCCCGAGGCGTCATGGGCGGAGCACGCGGCGCGGCGACTGTGACGGCCGCCCCGCACCGGCCTCAGCCGCAGGTGCCGCAGTCCTCCTTGCAGGAGAGGAAGTCGTTCTTGTCCCCGCAGGACTCGGTGGGCTGGCAGATGCCGTCACCGCACTTGTAGAGGCTGCGCCGGTCCAGCCGCGTGGTGAGCGACGGGTAGGTGACACCGTTCCAGGTGCACGACGCATAGAAGGACTTCGACTCATCCATCACACAGTGTCGCGCGCACCGGCCAATGTAGACGAGCGGCGCGCAGCGGTGGCGGTTGAGCTCCAGCTCCTCGGGCGGGTCCTGCTCGCCGCCGTCGAGCTCCTCCGCCGCTTCGTCCTCCTTGTCACCCCGACTGGCCGCCACCGAGCAGGCCCGCGACGAGCTCTCGCGTGGCTTGAGCCGCCCCTTGTCGCGGCCCACGTAGACGCCCTCGCCACTGAAGAGGTTGCCGAAGAAGCAGGACTCCCTCCACTGGTACTGCTTCAGCTCCTCGTCCGTGACGGAGATGGCCACTCCATCCGCCCGGCGCCCGAGCACGGAGATGGGGACCCGCTGGTTGTACTTGTTCGCATGCGCGGCCAGGCAGGCGGAGACCACCTGCTGCTCGCGCACCGTCGCCGTCGCTCCGCCCGCCCACGCCGGAGCCAGGCCCAGCCCCCCCACCCAGCCATACGTGCGGCCTTCCGCCGTGTACGTGCGCACCTCCCCGGCCGGGACGGCGCAGTGGACCAGGTAGCGCATCACCCCGCTGGCGAGCGTCGGGTTCGACTGGAACCAGGAAGCGAAGGCGCTGCTCGACAGCCCGTTGAACGACAGCCCGTTGAACGACAGCCCGTTGAACGACAGGCCATTGAACGACAGCCCGTTCACGGAGAGGCCATTGTCGGTCTCCAGGGCCTGGGCCGTGTTCGCTGCTCCCGCCGACGTGTCGGCCGGCGCCCACACCCCGCGCTCCTCTGTCGGGCCGCAGCCCACCCCGAGCAGCAGCACCGCCAGGCACAGCCCCACTCCCGGCCCGACGCGGCGGCACCGGCGCTCTTCCATCCGTATGAGAGTCATCCGCTTCCTCGTGAGAGTCTTTGGGGACACCGGACGAGGCGCTCCGCCGCATCCGGAGGGGCGAACGGG
Source organism: Pyxidicoccus trucidator (assembly GCF_010894435.1). NCBI lineage: Bacteria > Pseudomonadati > Myxococcota > Myxococcia > Myxococcales > Myxococcaceae > Pyxidicoccus > Pyxidicoccus trucidator. The sequence continues at coordinate 29,816 of NZ_JAAIXZ010000018.1, forward strand.
GGCAGGAAGGAACGCGGAGAACCCCTCGCGAAAGAGATATCCCTCTTTCTCTCAACCCATAAGCCAACCAGCACCGAAGGCGGAGACCTCCCTCCATGGGCAACCTTCGACGCGTCGCTCGGCGGACACGGAGGTTCGACCTTCCGCCAGCAGTCCTCGCGTCCACGCCGTCGAGGGTCATCCTCCCGACAGAGTCTCCCTGCCGAGAGGCGGAAACAGCCGGAGCGCGGGAACGTGGCTTTCTTCACAGGCTTCGCCGTGGGAGCCTGCTTCTCCCCGCATGCGCCCTCCTCGCTCCGACTTCCCGACCCTCCTCGCCTCCGCGCTGCTGCTGGCTTCCGCGCTGCTGGCCCTTCCTTCCCACGCGCAGTCCAACACGCCGCTGGAAGACAACCGCATCATCACCGAGGGCTACATCCAGCTCGCGTACGAGCTGGGCGGCGTGCTGGACCCGACGCTCCAGCCCGGCGGCGTCAGCAGTGTCCGCCCCAACTGGTTCGTCTTCGCGCCGCACGCGTCGCGCACCGGAGGCGAGGGCATGCTCGGCACGGCCATCGCCCGGCGCATCATCAGTGCGGCCCGCGGGCAGCCGTCGCTGTCGGTGCTGCACGCCCTGCAGCGCGTGGGACTCACCGGCAGCCTGAGCCTCTCCGCGCAGCGGCTGGGGCTGGAGCTGGTGCTCTACGGGATTCCCCTCGACGCGGCCGCCTCGCTCGCCGCGCTGGCCACGGCCATGAACTGGGAGGCGCTCGCGGACCCGCGCACGCTGCTCACCACCGCGGCGCGCTTCGCCGCGCTCTACTGGAGCGCTCCCGGCTTCTTCCCGCTCGACAAGGCGGAGCGGCTGGTGGTGACGCTGGAGCGCACGCTGCACGAGGGCAACCTCGCCATCTACACCGACGTCGGGGGGGCCGGACGCCTCTACCTCGACTGGCGCCAGGGCGCGGGCGCGGTGACGCCGGAGCGCGTGCTGACGGAGTTCACGCTGACTGGCGCGGTGCCGGCCCAGGCGCGTCAGGCGTATGACTTCGCGGTGGCCCACGCGTACGACACGCCGCGCCCCTACCAGCTCCACCTCCTCTTCCCGGGCATGAACTGGAAGAGCCTGCTGGTGGCCGCCTTCGCCGTGTACGAGCAGGCCCGCCTCGCGCCCACTCCGGCCGCGCGCGACGCGCTCATCGCCATGGGCAACAACTACGTCGCCTGGCGCGAGCAGCACGACATGGCCCAGCCCGTCTTCACCCCCGCCTCGCCCCGCGCGGACGAGGTGTCCCGCCCGGCGCTGATGGAGACCCTCACCCCGCTGCTCACCACCGACTTCGGCACCATGACGTGGAGCTACGCGGACTATGCCTACAGCCAGGCGGACCGCGACGGCAATCCGCTCACCTCCCAGCCCACCGAGTACAGCTGGGCCGTCTTCTGGGACCGCTGGACGGGAATCCTGTATGCCTTTGACCAGGCCTATCTCCAGCCCGAGGCGCTCTGGGCCATGCCGGAGCCCGTGGTGGACCCCACCGCGCCCTCCACCTGGAACTAGCGCGATGGAAAGCCTCCGGCCCGAAGGTACCCGGGTGGAGTTGCCGACGCTCGAACGGTCCCCGGGGCCATCGGCTGTCGGCAATGGTCATTCGCTTGACGCCCCCCTGACGCGGGGACACCTTGCAGACGACATGAGCTCCGTGCCTCCTTCGGCGCCCGGCAGCCCGGTGGAGCCTCCCTCCACCGAGCGGTCGGCCCAGCCCGCAGCAGCAGCCGACGAGGCGGGCCTCTCCTCCGAGGCGCGGCTGTGCGTGCTGCGGGAGATGATGGACGAGGCCTTCTTCTCCCTGGACGCGCATGGGCGCATCCGCGAGCTGAACACGCGCGCCGCCACGCTGCTGGGCCTGCCCGCCGCCGCGCTCCTGGGCCAGGAGCCCTGGCGCGCGTGGCCCGAGCTGGCGGGCTCCGTGCTGCATGAGCGGCTGATGGCGGCGCTCACCACGCGCGAAGGAGGACGCTTCCTCGCGGAGCTGCCCTCGCGCGTCTGGCTGGAGGTGAATGTCCGCGCCGTGGGCGACGAGACGTGGGTGCTGGCCGCGGACATCACCCGCCGCCAGCAGGCCGAGGACGAGGTGGCGCGCACCGTGGAGCGCTTCCGCCAGCTCGGCGAGCGCTTCCAGGTGGCCCTGGAGTCCGCGCAGATGGCCGTCTGGGAGACGAACCTCGTCACCGGACACGTGTTCCGCTCCGAAGCGCATGACCGGCTCTACGGCTACCCCCAGCCGCTGGAGGAGTGGACACACGAGCGGTTCCTCGCCTCCATCCACCCGGAGGACCGGCCCGCGGTGGAGGCCCAGGTCGCCGCCATCTCCTCCGGGGGCGTGGACGCCTACGCCTCCACCTTCCGCACCCGCTGGCCGGACGGGACGTGGCACTGGCTCACCAGCCGCGCCACGGTGCTGCGCGACGCGGCGGGAGAGGTGGTGGTGGTGCGCGGAGCCATCCTCGACATCACCGCGCTGAAGGAGACGGAGGCCGCGCTCCAGGAGGCGGTGCGCACGCGCGACGACTTCCTGTCCCTGGCCAGCCACGAGCTGCGCACGCCGCTCACCTCGCTGCGCCTCCAGCTCCAGATGCTCCGGCGCATCGCGGACACCACGCCCGGAGAGCCGCTCGGCGCCGTGAAGGTGGCGGCGAAGCTGGACACCACCGAGCGCCAGCTCCGCAGGCTGGGCGCGCTGGTGGAAAACCTGCTGGACGTCAGCCGCATCCAGACGGGCAAGCTGGACTTCCAGTTCAGCGAAGGCGACCTGGCGGCGGTGGTGTCGGACCTCGTCGCGCGCTTCGCGGACGAAGCGCGGCAGGCGGGCGTGATTCTCAGTGCGCGGGTGGACGGGCCGGTGCACGGCCGCTTCGACCGGCTGCGCATGGAGCAGGTGGTGAACAACCTGCTGGTCAATGCCCTGCGCTACGGCGCGGGCACCCCCGTGCGCGTGTCGCTGACCCACGAGGAAGGCACCACCCGGCTGGTGGTGCGCGACGGAGGACCGGGCGTGCCGGAGACGGACCGCGAGCGCATCTTCGAGCGCTTCGCGCAGAACCACCATGCCTCGTACAAGGGCGGCCTGGGGCTGGGGCTCTACATCGTGCGGCAGATTGTCGAGGCGCACGGGGGCCGCGTCCACGTGGAGGACGCGCCCGGAGGCGGCGCGGCCTTCGTGGTGGACCTGCCGCTGTAGGGCCGCGGCTCAGGCCGCGTCGGGCTCGTCCCGGATGAAGGAGAAGCCCTCCGACGCGTCCAGCCGGTAGCCGGGGTCCTCGAACACCACCCGCGTGCCGGTGCCCTCCAGCAGCTCGCGCAGGTAGCTCACGTGGACGCGCAGCGAGTTGTCGTGCAGGCGTGGGTCATGGTCCGTGTCCCACATGGCGCGCACGCACTCCTCCTTCGACAGCGTGCGTCCCGGCTGCCGGGCCAGCGCGTACAGCAGCCGACGCGGGAGGGCCCGCTTCGCCAGGGACACGGTGCGCCCCGCGACACGCAGCTCGTGCTGGCGCGCGTCCACCACCACCGCGTCTGGCGCGCCAGCGGAGGCGTCCAGGCCGGGCCTCGGGTCCCCTGGCGCCGCCGCCGGGGATGGGGCCAGCGCGCGGGCCAGCTCCGGAATCAGCTCCGGGTCCACCTCGCCCTCCGCGGCTTCGCGCGCCGCGGCCTCCAGCGCCGCCTGGGCCTCCGCGCCCCGCTCGGCCCGCTGGTGGAGCAGGGCCCGCGACAGGTGGCCCAGCGCGCGCTCCAGCGCGAAGTCCTCTCCGCGCGCCAGCGGCTCCAGCGAGGCGAGCAGCCCCGTGACTCGCACGCTGTCGCCCTGCGCCGCGGCCTGGAGCGCGGCGAGCGCACGCTGACGTGCGGCCACTCCCGGGCGCACCTCGCGCGGCTCCACGGTGACGGGCAGCGCCACCTGCCGCTTCACGTCCGAGGCGCGCGCCACCTCCGCCGCGCGGGCCAGGCCGCTCGCGCCCCGGGCCCGGGCGTCGGACTCCACCACGTCCAGCAGCGCCAGCCCCTCCGCGCGCCGGCCCAGCTCCAGCAGCATGCGTCCGGCGGCGACGCGGGAGAGGTGACGGATGAAGAGGTAGCCCGCGTGCTCGGCCCGGGCCTCCGTCTCCCGCAGCTCGGCGAGCGCGGCCCGGCGCTCGCCCCGGTCCGCCCGGCACCACGCGGCGATGCAGTCCAGCTCCAGCGCCAGCCGGGGGGCGCCGAGCTGCCCCAGCCGCTCGCGCGCGTTCGACAGCGCGGTCTCCGCCTCCGTGAAGCGCCCCAGCCGGCTGAGGATGCCCGCGGACAGGGCCGTCACCATCGGCCCCCGCGAGTCGAGCGGCGTGCCCTCCAGCAGGGACATGCACCGGGCCAGCGGCTCCGCCAGCTCGCTGTCGCGGCCCTCAATCCAGAGCATCAGCACGCGGGCATACGCGCACCAGCCCAGCACCCGCCGGTCCTCCGACGCGGCCGCCGCGCCATCCACCATCTCCAGGGACTCGGCCATCCGGTCCTGGAAGAAGCGCAGCGCGGCCCAGGCCAGCAACTGCTGGAGGAAGACCTCCGGCGCGCGCGGCATGGGCATGGACCCGAGCGTCCGCTCACACGTGTCCAGCTCCAGCGAGAAGAGCGCCACGCGCACCAGCACCGTGCCCACGTCCTCCCGGAGCGCGTCGTCGCCGCCGGACGGCGCGGTCTCCAGCGAGGCGCGCAGCTCCCGCAGCTCCGTCAGGGCGTGACGCAGGTCGAGCAGGCGCACCAGCGCGCGCGCACGGGCCAGGCGCACCCCGGGCGGGCGCGGCTCCGCGGGCAGGGAGTCGAGCAAGGAGAGCAGCTCCGCGGCGGCACCGTGCCGCACCAGCGGCTCCGCCTGCTCGACGATGAAGGCCGCGCGCTCCGCGTCACGGCCGAGCGCCTGGAGGTGGCGGCACATCGCGCGCACGCGCACCACGGTGGGCAGGGGCTCGCGCGCGAGCAGCGCCAGCAGCGCCTCGTGCGCGGCGCGCACCTCGTCCGGATTGAGCAGCGACGTGAGCGCCTCGCGCACCAGGTCGTGGACGCCGTGCCGGCCCTGCGCGTCCGTCTCCACCAGCAGCCTCGCCGCCAGCCGCCGCAGCACGTCGCCAGAGCCACTCGCGGTAGCGCCACTCGCGGTAGCGCCACCCGTGGTAGCGCCACTCGCGGTAGCGCCACCCGTGGGCGAGTCACTCCCAGGTAGCACGCCCTGGAGCGCCCGCGCCGGCAGCGGCAGCTCGCTGAGCGCCAGCACCGCCGCCAGCCGTCTCTCATCCCCGGGCAGCGCCGCCAGCGCCGCGCGCACCGGCTCCTCGTCGCCCGCGTCATCGGCATGTGCGCGGCGCAGGAGGAAGGGCAGTCCCCGGGAGCGGGCCCACGCGGAGTCAAAGCCCTCGCGCGTGCCGTACAGCGAGTCCAGTTGCTCCCACAGGGCGCGGGCGGCGGGCTCCGGCAGGCCGTCCAGGCGAAGCTCGAAGCGGTCCGGGCTGGTGGTGCGTCGGGGCACCGCCTCGCGAGAGGTGGCCAGCAGCGCCCCCTGCCGCAGGCGCCCGCCCACCTCCTCCAGCAGCGCGGCGCGCTCCTCGGGCTTCAGTCCATGCAGGTCGTCCAGCACGCACAGCGCGCGGCGTGCCTCCAGTTCGCGCGCCAGGTCCTCCAGGCGTGACGCATCCGACAGGGCCTGCGCGACGGGGGCTTCGCGCAGCAGGCGGCGCACGTCGTCCACCACCGCGTCCAGCGTGTCACCGGGACGGATGCGGCGGTGCACGACGGGGCCCCGGTAGCGCGCGGCCACGGCCGCCGCCAGCGCGGACTTGCCTACACCGGGCAGGCCGTAGACGACGCCCGTCCGGACACGCCGCAGCATGCTGCCCAGGCGCTGCACCTCCTCGGCACGGCCCACGAAGACAGCGGGGGGCCCCAGGCCCTGACGAGACGACGTGTGCATTCCTGGACCATTGTAGGGCCGGAACCACCCAGGCCGCGCGGCACCGGCGCGAGGCCCCACGTCAGGCGTGGGTGTCGGCTCCCGTATACATGCGGGGCCGAGCCCCCGGCTGTACCGCACCGGAGACGGGGTTCGGCAACCGGGTGCGAGGCTCACACACTTCAGTTTCTTACATGCTGACGCCTTTCGAGAATGAATTGGCGCCGGAAGTGAAACGAGTCGCTGCTGAATCGCGCATCATGTCGCCGTTACCCGAGGCTCGGGGGCACGCTGTCCAGGTCGCCCGCCGCACCCTCAGGTCCTCCGTCCGGGGTGCTCAAGATGTGGATCGAGACCATCATCATGCCGCGCGAGGAGTCCGAGCCCTATGTGCCCGCGCAGCAGAGAGACCGACGGAACGTCCTCAAGGCCGCGGCCAACGAGGGACGGGCACTCCGTGACGCCGTGCTGGATTACCTGAGCACGCACCAGCTCTCCGACGCAGTGAAGTGGATGAGCGAGCCGGGCTTCCTTCCCATCATCACCATCCACTGCACGGACTTCGCGCTGGCGAAGCTACGCGACGCCGCCGAGTTCGTGGTGGGCTGTGCCGCCCCCGTCGAGGCCTACCCGGCCCTGGCCCAGCCAGGTCCCCACGTGGCGCCCGAGGCGCTGCTGCCCGCCGTCTCCATGTACGAGAGCCGGCTCTGACCCGCTGACCGCTCGAAGCTACCCGCGCCCGGGTTCCACCATCGTCGTGGGCTCGTGCAGGACGGGGAAGTTGACCGAGTTCGCGATGAAGCACTTCGCATGCGCCTCGTGGTGGAGCGCCTGCGCCTTCTCCCGGTCCGAGCCGGCGGTGATGGTGACTCGGGGCCGCAGCACCACTCGAGTGAAGCGGCCGCCGCCATCCGCGCTCTCGGACATGAGGCCCTCGGCCGCGTCCACGTAGTCCGTCACCACCACGCCCGCGGTGGCGCACAGGTTCAGGTACCAGAGCTTGTGACACGCGGCCAGCGAGGCCACGAGCAGCTCCTCGGGGTTCCACCGCTTCGGGTCTCCGCGGAAGGCCGGGTCCGACGAGCCCGGAATCACGGGCTTGCCCTCCACGCTCAGCTCATGCGCGCGCTCGTAGCCACGGTAGCTCGTGGTCCCCGCGCCCGTGTTGCCAGTCCACTTCAACGCCACCGCGTAGCGATGCTCCTGTCCCGACATGACGCCTCCCTGGAGGTCCAGCGCGGGTTGGATACCGCGTCGCGGGCCGCGCGTCACGGCGTTGCGATGCGGCGGTAGCGCGCCTCCAGGAGCTGGTAGACGGCGTACGCCACCAGCCCCAGCGCCACCAGCCCCAGCAGCCACGGGCCGAACGGCTGCGACGCCAGTGTCTCCAGCGCCTCGCCGAGGCCACCCGCCTCGCCCGGGTCCGCCTGCACGGCGGCCTGGAGGAAGAAGGTGCCCACCAGCAGGAACACCACCGAGCGGGCCAGTGCGCCGGCCTTGCTGATGCGCTCCACCCAGGTGCGCTGGCGCGCGGCCAGGCCCGTCAGGCTCAGCTTCTCCAGCATCTTCCCCGTCGTCGCCTGCTTGAACTGGTGCACGGCGAAGCCAATCACCGCCACGCCCACCAGGGCCACCAACACCTGGCCGAAGGGCCGCGACAGCAGCTCCGCCGTCAGGCTCTTCGTGCCGTCGCCTCCACCGCCGCCACGCCCGCGCAGCAGGTTGAAGGCGAACAGCGCGAGGCCGGCGTGAATCACTCCGCTGATGCCGAGCACGACGCGCGTCACCACGCCCTTGCCGGAGCGGCCCTTGCCCTCCACGTCCATCACCGCCTGCACGAAGCGCCAGACAGCGAAGGCCAGCAGGCCCACGCCCAGCACCACCAGCAGCACCGAGCCGAAGGGCTGGCGCGCCACTTCCTCCACCGCGCCGTGCGTGTCCGTGGCGCGGCCTCCCTCGCCCGCCGCGAGCATCAGGGCCAGCACTCCAATCACCGCGTAGACGACCGCGCGGGACGCGTAGCCCACCCGGGCCGCCAGCTCCACACCGCTCCTGCCTGCCTGCCGTCCCGCGTGCGTCATGCGTTGCAGGTCGGGCCCGCGCAGTGTTCCCGTCGCCATGTCCCCCATCCTTTCGTGCCCCCTCCAGGCGGCCTCGGGGACGATGCGCATGAGCAGACGTTCGCCCAACGAGCGCCCGGCTGGCAGCCTGCTCCAGGGGCGCGAGGCCGCGGTGCGCTCCAGCCTGGAGCCACACCGTCGGGTGACGGAGTTGGTCGGTAGCACTTCTCCCTACCCATGAGGCCGGAGGGCCGCTCCATGCCCGCATATAATGATGCGGGCTCGGGGTGGGTTGGCGTCCCCACGCTCCACCGGGCATGCTCGCGGCGGACTCCGCCCAACGCATGAACCTCCTGCCCTTCGCTGGCGTCCGCCGGCCCCCCGTCCCGCTCCCTGGCACCCACCGCGTCGCGGCTCCGGCTCCCAGCCGGAAGCCCTGGCGCCGCGCCCTGCCCTGGCTTGCCGCCGTCTTCCTCGTCGCCTGCAAGGGCTCCGCGCCCGCGCCAGCCGCCTCGGCTCCGGCTCCCGAGACGAAGCCCGCCGCGCCCGTGGCCGCTCCCGCGCTCCAGGCGCCGGACGCGGGCCCCACCGCCGTCACGCCCGTGAAGGACGACACGGCCGCGCGCGAGGAGCTGGCCGGCATCCTCACCCGCTACCGGCAGAACATCGTCCTCGCCGCGGACGAGGACACGCTGGACGAGGACACCCGCGAGCGCGCGTCCGTCATCGGCCGCATGCTCTTCGACGAGAACCGGCACGCGCTGGAGGCCCTCGGCGAGCGGCTCGGCGGCGCGCTGACGTCCGGCGCCGAGCCTGGCCCCGTCACCGCGTTCCTGGACTGGCTGGAGAAGGACGCCGAGCTGCACGACGCCGACAAGCTCGCCTTCAAGGACACGCTGGCGGACCTGCACGACGCGCTCACCGCCCTGTCCCCCGCGCCCGCGTGGAAGGCGCCGCTGCTCGCCCGCCTCGAGGACGACCAGCGCGCGCTCCAGACCATCCGGTCGCTCTACGAGAAGGAGATGCAGGCCGTCTTCGGCCGCTTCGACACCCGGGGCATGACGATGCGCCGCGAGGCCTGGGAGGCGTACCTCGCCTTCCTCAAGGGCCGCTTCACGCGCGAGTCCATCCTCCAGTCCTTCGAGGAGACGCTGGGCTCGCTGGGCGGGGGCATGCGCGGCAAGGGCCCGCGCAAGGAGGACCCGAACATCATCACCGGCAACACGCTGCCGCCGAAGACGCTGGTCCTCACCTTCGACGACGGCCCGCACCCGAAGCACACCGCCTCCATCCTCGCCACGCTGGAGAAGTTCGGCGTGAAGTCCATCTTCTTCGAGGTGGGGCAGAACGTCGCCGTGCGCACGAAGAACGCGGGCGACGCGGGCACGCTCACCCGCACGGAGGCGTCCGCGTACTCGGAGCGCATCCTCCAGGCGGGGCACATGCTCGCCAACCACTCGCTGACGCATGCCTTCCTGCCCAAGCTCAGCGACGAGCGGCTCACCCGGGAAATCGACGAGTCGAAGCGCATCATCGAGGAGGTGACGAACAGCCAGATTGCCCTCTTCCGCCCGCCCTACGGCGCGCGCAACGAGAAGGTGCACGCGGCGCTCGCGGCCCGGAAGCTCAAGGCGTACCTGTGGAACGTGGACTCGCTCGACTGGAGCGACCCCATCCCCACCTCCATCGCCAACCGCGTGGTGCAGCAGGTGGAGGCCAACGGGCGCGGCGTCATCCTCCTCCACGACGTGCACAGCCAGACGGCGGAGGCGCTCCCGCTCATCCTGGAGACGCTCCAGGCCCGGGGCTACCGCTTCGCCCTCTGGGACGGCACCACGGTGGTCGGCGATGCGGCGGACGGCGGCACGCCCCCCGCGCCCACCCCCACGCCCGGCGACCTCTACCGCGAGAGCTGGGCGGTGGTCATCGGCATCAACGCGTACCAGAAGTGGCCGAAGCTCTCCTACGCGGTGAACGACGCGGAGGGCGTGCGGGACTTGCTGGTGCGCAAGTACCGCTTCAAGCCGGAGAACGTCACCGTGCTGCTGGACGCGCAGGCCACGCGCGAGCGCATCCTCTCCGTGCTGGGGGACGCGCTGGCGGACCCGGCGAAGGTGCAGCGCGAGGACCGCGTCTTCGTCTTCTTCGCGGGCCACGGCATCACCCGCCGCCTGCCCAACGGGAAGAGCCTCGGCTACATCGTCCCGGTGGACGCGGACACGTCCAACTACCAGAGCACGGCCATCTCGATGACCAACTTCCAGGACATCAGCGAGGCCATGCCCGCCAAGCACGCCTTCTTCGTCATGGACGCCTGCTACAGCGGGCTGGCGCTGACGCGCGGCGGGGCACCGGCGGGCGCGGACGTGCGCAAGTACCTCCAGGAGGTGACGCGCCGGAGCGTGCGCCAGGTCCTCACCGCGGGCGGCGCCGACGAGCAGGTGGCGGACCAGGGCCCCAACGGCCACTCCATCTTCACCTGGACGCTGCTGCAGGGAATGGAGGGACAGGCGGACCTCAACGCCGACGGCTACGTCACCGCGTCCGAGTTGGCTGCCTACGTGGGCCCCACCGTGTCCTCACTGTCGCGGCAGACGCCCGCCTTCGGCAGCATGCCCGGCAGCGAGGGCGGCGAGTTCGTCTTCGAGCTGTCCCGCGAGGGCGAGTTCCTCAGCGAGAGCTCCGAGCAGCTCGACACCGAGGCCATCACCCTCAACGCCGAGCTGGAGCGCGTGCGCTCCGAAATCGCCGCGAAGACGGCGCGCAACGAGGCCCTGGCGCGCGAGCTGGCGGAGGCGAAGAGCCAGCTGTCCCGCCTGCAGGACGCCGGCACCACGAGCGCCGTGGCGACCACGCCGGTGCCGCCCGCCACGCCCGCGGAGGAGGCCCGCCGCCGCAGCGACCGGGGCATGACGCTCTACCGCGAGAAGCGCTACGACGAGGCCCTGGCCGAGTTCCAGGCCGCCGCGCGCCTGGACCCGACGGATGCGCAGGCCACCAACAACGTGGGCTTCGTCCACTTCCGCCGCGGCGAGTATGCCGAGGCGGTGAAGTGGCTGGAGAAGACGCTCGTGCTGGACCCGCAGCGCGCCGTGGCCTTCCTCAACCTGGGGGACGCGTACGACAAGCTGGGCAAGGGCGCGGACGCGGCGAAGGCCTACGGGCGCTACCTGGCGTTGCTGCCGGACGGCCCCGCCGCCGTCACCGTGAAGGAGAAGCTGGTGCGACTGGGCCGCTGACAGCGGCCCGCTTCAGCCGAAGCGCTCGCGGAAGGCACGCAGGTTGGGTCCATCTCCCCCGCGCTCCCACACCGCGAACACCACCCGCTCGAACACGCCGGGGAACGCGTCCAGGGCCTGGGCAAAGGCCTCCGCCGCGTCGTGCGGGTCGTTCCGGAAGGCGCCGCAGCCCCACGCGCCCAGCACCAGCGTGCGGTGGCCCTCGTGCGCCGCCACCTGGAGCACCTTGAGCGCCCGCGCCTGGAGCACCCCGGGGACCTGGGGGAGCAGGTGCGGAGCGTTCTTCGCGGCCGCTCCGGCATTGGGCGCGGGCGCGGTGATGACGGACACGGAGAAGGGCTGCTCCAGGAGCGTGAGCCCCTCGTCCCGGAAGAAGGGCACCTCGGGTGAGTAGATGAGGTGGTCCGTGTACAGCGGCGAGTGCTGCGCGCGATTGGCGTCGTAGTACTCGCGCTGAGTGAGGAGGCACGCGTACAGCGCCGAGCAGCGCGCCAGGTCCTCCTCCTGGGCCTTCGCCCCGCCCAGGAAGCCGCCGCCCGGGTTCTTCGCCGAGGCGAAGTTGAGCGCGACGGCGTCCGTCACGCCCTCCTTCTCCACCAACCGGCGCGACGCGGCGCCCGTCTTCTCCGACGTCACCTCGATGCGGGGCGGGCCCTGGCCCACGAGGCGCTCGGGCTGTGGCAGCCGCTTGAAGTCACCCGGCCGGTAGAGCGCCGTGCCCTGCATGGCGTGCTCCACCGCGTCCCGGAACGAGACGGGCCGCCCGGACGGCGCCACGTACTCCCCCCGGTGCGTGATTCCCACCGTCTCCTCTGCGAGTCCCTTCAGCGACATGGCCTGCTCCCGGCTGACAGCCACCTCACGGGCTCGGCCCGAAAGGCATGGTGTCCAATGCACACGAAGATTGACCCGGGAGCCTGACAAGCCCGGGGCGCGAGGGGGACCTGCCCCACTCGCGCCCCGGGAGTGACGACGGTGCGACTAGCGACTACTGGCAGCCGATGCGCTGGGTGCTGCTGACCGCGACGTTGTCGATGAACGTCTCGGAACCGGACGGGCCCAGCGGGTGGACGAAGCCGTAGCCCACGTTGAAGGTGTTGAAGGCGCGCATGCCGATGTTGGTGAAGTCGTGGATGAGGGTGCCGTCCACGTAGACGCGGGTGTTGCCGTGCGTGCTCGCCGCCGTGGGGCGACGGATTTCCCACTCCAGGCACACCCAGCGCCCCGCCTCCATGCCACGTGTCACCGGCTCGGGCTGACGGTTCCAGCCCTGGCCCTGGCGGAAGGACCAGTCATCCAGCGCGAAGCCCTTGTCCTGCATCACCTGCAGCTCGAAACCGCCGAAGTCCGAGCCCAGGTTCGAGACGACGAAGAACGTCCCCATCTGGCCGAAGGCGCCGGGCAGCGAGCGCATGAACACGTGCGCGCGAACGAAGAGCTGCGTCCCGAAGGCGGGGATGGAGCGCGACCAGCGCGCGATGGCCTGGCCCTGGCCGTTCCGCTCGTCGAGGCCATTCTCGGTGACGATGTGCAGCCGGCCATTCTCCGCCGCGATGGTGGCGTGCTCCCCGCTGGACTCCCACCCATTGAGGCCGCTGCTGAAGGACTCGCAGACGATGGAGCCGGCCGGGCACGTGCCGGCCGGGCTGGTGCCCGGGTCCGTCCCCGCGTCGGGGAACGTGACGGTGCCCGAGTCCTCGGTGCCCGCGTCGGCGGACGTGCCCGAGTCGGGGTTGTCGTTGTCGTCGTCGTCGTCGTTCGAGCACGCCGGCAGCGCGCCCAGCGCGAGCAACGCGAGGGGCAGCACCACGAACCGATTGAAGCGCATAGGGTCCTTCGTCCTTCCAAGCCGGGCGTTGGAGCCCGGCGATGTTTCCGAGTGCCCGCGGGGCCGGGCTGGCCTGGGGTAATGACGTCGGACGGGCTCCCCGTGCCGGCGCCGACCGCCCTGGACACCTATCACCCGCGCCCGCTCCAGGTCACCTCGGGCCGGGCTGACCCGGTGGTCGCGGGGCCCACCGTGGACCGGCCGGGCGCACGAGGGAGCAGCCAGGCACCGCCGCCCGGTGTGACAGGGAGGGCAGGCGGGGTGGGACAGGGGCTTCGTGAGGGTGGAACAGCAGTCACCGGGTGGCGGGACGCGATGTCACACCCGCGTGCCATGGCTTCGGGCCCAGGGGCCCCAGGGAGGCCCGGACAGCGACGGGGCCTTCCCTCCACCGCCCCGCTCAGCGGTTTTCGATGAAGCTGGCAATCAGGTCCGCGCACAGCCGCGGCGCTTCGTGCTGCGGGCCGTGGCCCATCTGTGGGAGCACCATCAGGTGCACCGACTTCGTCTGCGGCGCCACGTCGAACCAGTTCTCGACCGGGAAGACGATTTCCTGGTCTCCGGAGATGACCAGCACGGGGATGTCGGTGGCCTTGAGGAAGTCACGGTAGCCGTTGTCGTCGACGAAGATGTCGTCGGCCTTCGTCTCCGCCAGCAGCTTCATCACGGTCTCAATCGGAATCGCCGGACTGACATCCGTGGTGCGGGCCGCGATGCGGTTGTGCGAAGCCACTGCGGCGGCGCGGGACTTCTGCGACTCCGGATGGAAGAACAGCACCGTCTCGTCGTCCAGGTCGTTCACCGGCTTCAAGGCGCGCTCGAAGAAGATGGGCTTTGCTCCGGCGCGCACCCGCCCCGGAGGGCTGGTGCCAATCAGCAGCAGCTTGAGGATGCGCTCGGGGTGCAGACGCATCGCCACCTGCGCCGCGAGGCCCCCCAGCGACCAGCCGCCGAGGACGAAGCGCTCCAGGCCGAGCGCGTCCGCCAGGTCGATGGCGTCCTGCGCCAGCCTCGTGCGCACATAGCTGGGCGTGCCGGTCGACTGGCCGAGGCCGGAATAGTCGAAGGTGATGACGCGGTGCTGGGCCGCCAGCGCATCGAGGAAGGCGGGGTCCCAAGAGTCGAGGATGCCACGGAACCGCAGGCACAGGAGGATGGGCACGCCCTCGCCGATGTCGCGATAGGCGAGGCGGCGGCCCTTCACCTCGACGAAGCGGGTGGGCGCGTTGACGGCGGTAACGGCGTGGGTTCGCATGTCCATGAGCAGACTCCTTCAGGGGCTGGCGCTGACGTAAAGGCAGACATGCTGCGGCGTCACCCTCACGAAGCTTGAGCGCAATGATGGCGACCTGGCTTCGCGCCGTCTTCTGTACTGTGGGCCAGCCAACCTAAACCTTCGTATGAGGCCGCCCAAACCCCCGTACGATGGCGCGTCCGAATCCCCCTGCGCATCCTCGCGGCGCCTCAACTCCCTGCGCCGAAAGGAAGCGCCCATGGATACCCGGAGCCGTCCCAACACCGACCAAGCCGGCAAGCTCAGTGGCAGCTATCTCACCACCCGGGACGGCACCCAGCTCTACTTCAAGGACTGGGGCCCGAAGGACGGTCAGCCCATTGTCTTCTCGCACGGCTGGCCCCTCAGCTCCGACGCCTGGGAAGACCAGATGCTGTTCCTGTCGGAGCACGGCTACCGCACCATCGCCCATGACCGCCGCGGCCACGGTCGCTCCTCGCAGCCGTGGGGCGGCCATGAGATGGACACCTATGCTGATGACCTCGCCGAGCTGACGGCCGCGCTCGACCTCAAGAAGGCCGTCCACATCGGCCACTCCACCGGCGGTGGCGAGGTCGCCCGCTACATTGGCCGCCACGGCACCTCGCGCGTCGCCAAGGCCGTGCTCATCGGCGCCGTGCCGCCCATCATGCTCAAGACGGACTGGCACCCGAACGGCCTGCCCCGCGAAGTGTTCGACGGCATCCGTGCCGGCGTGCGCGCCGACCGCTCCAGCTTCTTCAAGGAGCTGAGCATGGCGTTCTACGGCTTCAACCGTCCGGGCGCGAAAGTCTCGGAAGGCCTGCGCGAGAGCTTCTGGATGCAGGGGATGATGGGCGCGCTGAAGGCCGAGTACGACTGCATCAAGGCCTTCTCGGAGACCGACTTCCGCGCCGACCTCGCGAAGTTCGACGTGCCCACGCTGGTGATGCACGGCGACGACGACCAGATTGTCCCCATCGAGGGCGGGGGGAAGCTCACCGCCACGCTCGTCAAGGGCGCGAAGCTGAAGGTCTACCCGGGCTTCAGCCACGGCATGACGGCGGTCAACAAGGACGTCATCAACGCGGACCTGCTGGCCTTCATCAAGGGCTAGGGCGCGTCGACCGGCCGCGCGGCTCGCTTCCGCGCGGCCTGCTTCAGGGCGCGAAAGGCAGGGTGAAGAGGAAGCGCGCCCCGCCGGCTGGCAGGTTCTCCGCCCAGATGCGGCCGCCGTGCGCCTCGATGATGTTGCGGCAGATGGACAGCCCCATTCCGAGGCCGTTCGCCTTGGTGGTGAAGAAGCTCTGGAAGAGCCGGGAGTGAGCCTCCGGCGGGATGCCCGGCCCCGAGTCCTCGAGCTCGAAGCGCAGCTCCCCGTCCCCCGCCCGGGTCCGCAGGACGAGCCGCGGCTGCGAGCAGCGGGCGCGCGTCATCTCCTGCATGGCGTTGAGCGCCAGGTTGACGACGGTCTGCTGGAGCTGCACGCGGTCTGCCTCGATTTCCGGCAGGCCGTCCGCGAGCTCGAGGCGCGGCTCGACCTCATGCGCCAGCAGCTCGTGGTGGAGGAAGTGCACCGCCTCCTCCACGACGGGGTTGGGCGACAGGCGCTGCCGCTCCGAGGCCTTGTTCGAGGCCATGGCGCGGAGGCGGGCGATGATGTCGGCGGCGCGACGCGCGTCACTGACCATGTTGGCGTGGATGGCGCGCACCTCGTCGAGGTCGGGCTGCGGCCGCGACAGCCAGCGTGCCCCCGCCGCGCCATTCGCGGCGATGGCGGCCAGTGGCTGGTTCACCTCGTGGGCAATCGACGCCGTCAGCTCTCCGAGCATCGACAGGCGCGACGCGTGGGCGAACTCGCTCTGCAGTTGCCGCAGCGCCTTCTGGGCCGACACGCTCTCGGTGAAGAGGTTGCGATAGCGCACCTCGCTGGCGCGCACCTCCTGCTCCGCGGCCACCCGGTCGGAGAGGTCGATGACGCCGACCAGGACCGTGCCGCGCCCATGGTGGCCCGACGGCCAGCAGACCGTGAACAGGGCATCAATCATCCGTCCGTCGAGCGTGGACAGGCGCGTCTCGCGCGACAGGCTGGGCAGGCGGTGAATCGAGGCCAGCAGGCTCTCCGCATAGACGTGGCGGCTCTCCGGCGGCCAGAAGGGAGCGACCGTACCGCCGACGAGGGCCTCGCGGCTTCCGGCGGCGAACAGCATCGCCGTCTTGTCGTTGACGTCGACCACCCGAGTCGTGGCGATGGCGGCGTCGATGAACTCGGGATGCGCCTCGAAATAGGCACGGAAGTCCGTGACACCGCCGTGCATGAGCTCGGCCAGCATCTTCCGCACGTCCGAGAAGTCGAGCTCCCAGAACGACGCCGCCATGGCCTGGAACAGGTTGCGGTAGCGGTGCGCCTGCAGCCGGGACTCCAGCTCGAGGTCGCTCAAGCGGGTGATGTCGCGGCCGTATTCGATGATGGCCGCCGGCTGGCCGTCCGGGCCGGGCTGCACCTTCCACCGGACTTCGACGCGCCGCTCCTCGCCGGACGCGGTGGTCCGCTTCAGCTCACCTTCCCAGTGCCCCTGCTCGAGCAGGTGTCGCTCCAGGCCCGCGAGGGTCGACGGGTGATGGGCATTGAGGCTGGCATGGAGGTCGCGGCCCAGCATGGCGTCGCGCGTGAAGCCGTAGAGCGCCTCGGACGCCTTGTTCCACAGCAGGACGCGGCCTCGCGAGTCCCGGACGATGACGCTCTCGACCAGGCCGTCGACAACCGGGGCGAGGAAGTCCACCGAGCCCGGCAAGGTGTCGTCCGACTCCGGCCTGTTTCCTTCGGGCATGACCCGAACCTACAACGAAAGGGCACGCTCGACGCAGGCGACGAACTCCTCGCTGTCGAAGGGCTTCTTCAGGAGGCAGTACGGGTTGCACGCCTGCGCCTTCTCCATCACTGCCGCCTCGTCCCTGGCGGTAATCATGATGACGGGCACCGTGGAGCCCCGCGCGTCGAGCTCCCGCTTGAGGTCGATGCCGCTCATGCCGGGCATGTGGATGTCGGTGATGATGAGGCTCATGCGCGGAAGCTCGCCCGATGCCAGGAACGCCTCGGCGCTGTCGAACGCCAGTCCCTTCAGCCCGAGCGACCTCAGCAGGCTGACCAGCGCCAGGCGGACCGACACGTCGTCGTCGACTACGGAGATGAGGTGTTCTGGCGGCATGACTAGGATTTTCGCGCCTGGGATGGAGTCGGGGCCGGGGTGAGCGCCTTGGGGAGCTTCAGTGCCTCGGCCATGCGCACCAGGTCGGCCAGGGACTGCGCCTCCATCTTCCGCATCACCGAGCCGCGATGAATCTTGACCGTGATTTCACTCAGGTTGAGCTCGCCGGCCACCTGCTTGTTGAGGAGCCCCGCGGTGACCAGCGTCATCACCTGCTGCTCTCGTGCCGACAGGCTGTCGAAGCGCTTGCGCAGGTCGGCCGCGCCCTCGCGCTCGGAGCGCTGGCCGCGATGGCGCTCCACCGCCAGCGCCACGGCGTCGAGCAACTCCTGCTCGCGGAAGGGCTTGGGCAGGAAGTCGACCGCGCCCGCCTTCATCGCACTCACCGACATCGGGATGTCGCCGTGGCCGGTCATCATGATGACCGGCAGGTCGATGCCGAGCGACGCGAGCTGCCCCTGGAAGGCGAGACCACTGGTGCCGGGCAGGCGCACGTCGAGCAGGAGGCAGCCGGGTGCATCCGCCCGCTCGGCATCGAGGAAGGCCCGCACCGAGTCGTAGGCCCTGGCCTTCATTCCGATGGAGCGGAACAGGGTCTGCAGCGCGGTACGCAGCGACGTGTCGTCGTCGATGATGTGGATGACGGCTTCCTCGCTCATGAAGGCAACTTCGCATGGCGAAATAGCGCCCGCAATCGACCCGGCCATGGTGCTGTGCGGGCCTTACGCCGTGCCCGTGCGCGGCTGCGTGTCCTCGCTGGCCGCCTCCACGACCTTGATGGGTGCGAAGGACCGGGCCGCGTCGACCGCCCAGTCGAGGGCGTAGTCGGCCACCTCCTCCCAGCCCTCCTCCTGGCACAGGAAGTGTGAGCGGGCCGGAAAGAACTTGTACTCGGTCTTCGACGGCGACTTCGACTGCTTCTTCGTGATCGACTTGACCATCGGCGTGGGCACCGTGCGGTCGAACTCGGCGGCGGTGAGCAGCAGGGGCGGACGCGTCTTGGGGGACGTGAGCTTCGAGCCCTTGCCCAGCAACGCCTCGAAGAAGATGCGGCCCGGCGTCGGCACGATGTACTTGTCGTAGGCCGCGCGCATCTCCGACTCCGGCAGGGTGTTGGCGAAGCCGGTGGTGAAGTCCTTGAAGCTCATCGTCAGCGCGCGGTTCCACGAGTTCCACGTCGTGAAGACGGACAGCGACGTCCAGACGGCCACGGGATGCGCCGGCACGCCGAAGGGCGGCGCCGGGTCGATGGCGACGCCCGCTGCGCCCAGGCCGCGGTCGAGCAGCATCTGCACGACGAGGCCGCCGAACGAGTGGCCCATCAGGATGGGCTTCTCGGGCAGCGCGCGAATCACCGCGTCATAGTGGTCGACGATGTCCTTGAAGTGCAGCTTGCTGAAGCGCGGGTCCAGGTTGGTGCGAAGCTCATCGACGCTCTTGTCCAGGTAGGGCCAGGCGGGGGTGAGCACCTTGAAGCCCTTGGCTTCGTAGCGGGCGCGGAAGGACTCCCAGGCGGCGGGCGTCAGCCAGGCGCCGTGGATGAGCACAATGGTCTTCGGGGAGGGAAGAGCAGGCATGGGAACTCCTGAGCGGTTGATGACGGCAAGATGCCTGGAGCGTGCGCCAGAACCCATTGCACCTGGGGTTGAGCGGCCTAAACCTTCGTATACCGCTCACCGCTGGGGACGCCGGAAGCGCTGACCGCGCGTTTCCGTGGCGCGGCGACGAAGAAGCGTGCAGAAATCCGCGCCGCTCAACATAGGGCGTAAGGATTCCACACACATGAAGCTCTTCTACACCCCGGGTGCTTGTTCCCTGTCGCCGCACATCGTCCTGCGCGAGGCGGGCCTCTCCTTCGAGACCGAGAAGGTCGACATCCGCGCCAAGAAGACGGAGCACGGCGAGGACTACTTCGGCATCAACCCCAAGGGCTATGTCCCCGCCCTCCAGCTCGACGAAGGCGGCCTGCTCACGGAGGGCCCCGCCATCGTCCAGTACCTCGCGGACAAGGCCCCCGAGAAGAAGCTGGCCCCGGCCAACGGCACCCTGGAGCGCTACCGCCTCCAGGAGCTGCTCAACTTCATCGGCACCGAAATCCACAAGAGCTACAGCCCGCTCTTCAACCCCGCGCTCCCCGAGGAGGTGAAGTCCGCCTTCCGAGACCGCATCGCGCTTCGCTACAAGGTCATCGAGGACCGACTCGCGGCGAAGGGCCCCTTCCTCATGGGCGACCAGTTCACCGTGGCGGACGCGTACCTCTTCACCGTGACGAACTGGGCGGGCAACCTGAAGGTGAGCCTGGAGTCCTTCCCCGCGCTGCGGGCCTTCCAGGCGCGCGTGGCGGAGCGCCCCGCCGTGCAGGCCGCGCTGAAGGCCGAAGGCCTCACGAAGTGACGCCGGCGTTCGTCAAGCTGCTCGTCTCGGACGCCGCGCGCTCGCTGGCGTTCTACGAGGCGCTCGGCTTCGAGCGCGTGGGCACCGAGCCGCCCTTCGTCCACCTCCGGTGGGCGGGGGCGGTGGACGTCTACCTCGTCACGCCTCCCCCCATGCTGAAGCTGGAGGGGCGGCGCGGCCTGGGCGTGCTGGTGGGCTTCCGCACCGAGGGCCAGAGCGGCCTCGACGAGCTGCTCCTGCGCGCCCAGTCGCAGGGCGCCGCCGTGGAGGGCCCCGTGGTGCAGCCCTGGCACACGCGCGAGGTCATCGTCACCGACCCGGACGGCTACCGGCTCAACTTCATCGAGCCCGCGTAGTCCCACCCCCTGGGGGGCGCGCGAAGCCCCCCAGGAGCAGGTCCAGCATCAGGTCGACGGACTTCCCCAGCGGCCGCAGGGTGAGCCACTTGTCCTTGTCCATGACGAGGTGGAGCGACACCAGGCCGTGCAGGCCGCCCCACAGCGTCTGGCTGACGAGGTCCACGTCCTGGTACTCGGGCTTGAAGCAGCCCGCGTCCCGCGCCTCCTGCACCATCTTGCAGACGAAGGCGTAGGCGTCCTGCTCCGGGTTGCCCTGCTGGATGGCGCGGCGGTCTTCGTCCTCGAACTCCGCCGGGTGGCGCTGCATGAAGAGGAGCTTGTAGGTGGTGGGGTGCTCCTGGGCGAAGGCGAGGTACGCCCGTCCCAGCTTCCGCAGCCGCTCCATCGGGTCCTGCACGCGGGCGACCTTGTTCAGCGTCTCGGCGAAGCGCAGGAAGTCATGGGCACACAGCTCACGGATGAGCGCGGCCTTGTCCTTGAAGTGCACGTAGATGGCGGTGGGGCTGTACTCAATCTTCTCGGCGACGCGCCGCATCGTCACCGCCTCGTAGCCCTCATTGACGAAGAGCTCGCGGGCGGCGTCGAGGATGAGCTGCCGCGTCGCCTGCTTCTCCCGCTCTCGCCGCTCCTTGATGCCCATGGTCTCCTTCAGTATCAGGCAGGGGCGGGGGCCACGGGAAGCGCCCCGGTGGCCGGCGCCTCCTCGGACTCCACCTCCGGTGCCAGCAGCTTGTACACCACCGGCGTCACCACGCGAGTCAGCAGCGTGGAGGAGATGAGCCCACCGATGATGACCCACGCCAGGGGCGAATAGAGGCTGCTGTTCTCCAGCGCCAGCGGCAGCAGGCCGCCCAGGGCCGTCAGGGTGGTGAGCAGGATGGGGAGGAAGCGCGTCTCGCCCGCCTGCTCGATGGCGGCGTCCAGCCCCACGCCCTTCGCGCGGAGCTGGTTGGTGAAGTCCACCAGCAGGATGCTGTTCTTCACCTCGATTCCCACCAGGGCGATGAAGCCGATGGAGGCGGTGAAGGACAGCGTGTTGCCGGTGAAGAACAGCGCGGCGATGCCGCCCACCAGCCCCAGCGGAATCACCGACGCCACGATGAGGGTGCTCTTGAAGGTGCGGAACTCCAGCACCAGCACCGCGAGCACGCCGAACGCCGCGATGATGGCCGCCGAGGACACGCCGCTGAAGCTCTCCTCTCGGCTCTCCAGCTCTCCGGCCGCCTCCCAACGGTAGCCCGCGGGCAGCTTCAGCCCCTGGTCCAGCCGCGCCATCACCTGCCGGGTGACGCTGTCGGTGTTGTAGCCGGTGGCGACGCTCGCGGTGACGGTGACGTTGCGCTCGCCGTCCTTGTGGGTGATGCGGCTGGGGCTGGCCTCCAGCCGCACCTGGGCCAACTGCCCCAGCGGCACGAGGTTCCCCGTGACGCCCGCGACGTGCAGCCGCTCCAGCGCGCCCAACTCCGGCCACGCGCCGGACTCCAGCGGCAGCCGGACGAGGATGGGGTGGTCCTCGCCATCCGCGTCGCGGAACGTGCCCGCGGGCAGCCCCGCCAGGCCGAAGCGCACGGTGCGGGCCACCTCGGCCACCGGCACGCCCAGCAGGCCCGCCTTCTCGCGGTCCACGTCCACCTCCAGGTCCGTGCGCCGCGTCTGCACGGGGTTCTTCACGTAGAGGGTGCCCGGCGTCGTCTCCAGCACCTTCTGGACGTCCACCGCCAGCGTGCGCAGCGTGTCCAGTTCCGGCCCCACCAGCCGCACCGCCACGGGCGCGTCGATGGGCGGCCCCTGCTCGAACTCGAGCACCTCGATGCGGGCACCGGGATACGCATCCAGCTCCGCGCGCAGCCCGTCCAGCAGCGCGGGCGTGGTGTCCGCGTCGTACGTGTGGAGCTGCACGAAGACCTCGCCGGTGTTGGGCCGCTCCGCGCCGGGCCGCACGTTGTAGTAGACGGACGGGTGGCCCCGGCCCGTGTTGGCGGCGACGCTGGACACCTCGGGCCGGCGGCGCAGGGCGTCTTCCACGAAGCGCACCGCGCGGTCCGTCTCCGCCAGGCTGGTGCCGTCCGGCGTCTCCACCATGACGTGGAACATGGGCGTGCCCGCCTTGGGGAAGAGGCTGAAGCCCACCACCGGCACCAGCGCGAGGCTGCCCACGAAGAGGGCCACCGCCACGCCCAGCGTCAGCATGGGGCGGGCCAGCGCGCGGTGCAGCACCGGGCGGTAGCTGCGCTCGATGAAGTGGTGGAAGGCGCGCAGCACGCGGTTGCCCTCCGGATGGCCCTCCTCCTTGAGGAACAGGCTGGCCAGCAGCGGAATCACGGTGAGCGACACCAGCAGCGACGCGAGGATGGTGAACACCACCGCCATGGGCAGGCTGCGGATGAACTGCCCGGCCGTGCCCGGCAGGAAGAGGAGCGGCACGAAGGCCAGCACCAGCGTGGCGGTGCAGCCCAGCACCGCGAGGCCAATCTGGGACGTGCCCTCAATCGCCGCGCGCACCCGGCCCATGCCCTGGCGCAGGAAGCGGGCGATGTTCTCCACGACGACGATGCTGTCATCCACCAGCAGGCCCAGGGCAATCACGAAGCCGACGATGGAGAGCTGGTTGAGCGAGTAGCCGGCGAAGTCCAGCGCCGCGAGCCCCAGCGCCAGGGACAGCGGAATGGACACCATGACGATGAGGCTGGCGCGGAAGCCCAGGGGCAGCAGCGTCAGCAGCACCAGCGCCAGGGCCAGCGCGAAGTCCGCGGCGAAGCCACCCAGCCGGCGCCCCACCTGGAGCGACTGGTCAAACCCCGTCTCCAGCCGCATGCCCGGAGGCAGCTCCTTCGCCCACTCGCGGGCGGCGGCGAGCGTGGCGTCGCGCACCGCGAAGACATTCTGTCCCTCCTTCTGGGTGACGCCGAGGAAGGCGGCGCGCTCGCCGTTGTAGCGGCCCAGGTGGACGGCGTCCTGGTCTCTGAAGGACACGTCCGCCACGTCACCCAGGCGCACCACGCCCTGCGCTCCGCCGCCCACCACCGTGGCGCGCACCTGCTCCAGCGAGCTGAACTCGCTGCTCGTCTGCACGTTGAAGCGCCGGGTGCCCACGTCCACGCTGCCCGCCGGCACGTTGAGGTTGGCCCCGCCCAGCCCCTGGAGCACCTGGGACAGCGGCACGCCCACGCGCGTCAGCCGCTCCAAATCCAACGAGACGCGCACCTCCTGCTTGGGCACCGCGAACACCTCGGCCTTCTTCACGCCCGTCACGTTGGACAGGCGCTCGGCCAGCGCGTCGGCCCGCCGCTCCAGCTCTCGCGCCGGAGCGTTGGGGCCCACCAACGCCAGCTGCACCACGTTCACGTTGGCCGCGCTGAAGCGCACCACCTCCAGCCGCAGCAGGCCCGGCGGCAGCTTCGGCCGCGTGGCGTTCACCTGCCGCAGCACCTCCGCGTACTTGTCGTCCGCGTCCGAGGACGCATCGAACTCGATTTCGACGAGCGCCAGCCCGTCCTCCATCCGGCTGCGCACCTCCTTCACGTCGTCCAGTTCGTCGAACGCGTCCTCCAGCGGGTCCACCACGAGCTGCTCCAGGTCTCGGGGACTGGCGCCGGGATAGACGGCGACGATGGAGAAGCCCGGCATGGGGAACACCGGGTCCTCGGCGCGCGGAATGGACATCGCGCTGGAGATGCCGAGCGCCACCAGCATGGCGAACACGACGAGGGTGAACTGCGGGTTCTTCACGGCGGCGGTGGACAGCTTCATGACGCGCCTCGATGGCGGAAGGGGTTGGCGGGCTTCAGGCGGGCTTCAGCGACGCGACGTGGGTCCCCCGGCGGGCGTCTCCACCACCGCCACCGCCTGACCATCCCGGAGGAAGGCGACGCCGTCGGTGATGACGCGCGCGCTCCCGCCCGGCCCCTCGGACAGCGCCGCGCGCCCGTCGGTGGCGGACAGGAAGGCCACCCGGACGCGCTGCCGCCGCGCGGTGCGTCCGTCCTCGGCGAGCGTGAAGACGCTGGCCACCTCGCCGTCCCCCTCCAGCAGCGCCTCCACCGGCACGAGCTGCACCGCCTGCCGCTCCGACGGCGTCACCACTGCCTTGGCGGACAGGCCGGACAGCAGCCTCGGCGCCTCGGTGCCGTCCGCGGCGCGCGTGTCCAGCGCCAGCTCCACCTCGGCGGTGCCCACGCCCGGCGTGGCGGCGCTGGCCACCTCGCTGATGCGCGCGCGGAAGGTGCGGCCCGGGTAGGCGTCCAGCGTCACCTCGGCGGAGTCCCCCTCCTGCACGCGCACCACGTCGCGGTCCGTCAGCCCCACGCGCACCACCCAGCCGCCGTCGGTGCTGGCGAAGAGGAAGAGGGGCTGGCCCGGAGCCACCACCTCCCCCGGCTCCACCATGCGCTTGAGGATGCGGCCATCGGACGGCGCGAGCACGGTGGCCTGCCGCTGGTTGAAGGCCGCCGCGCGCCACGCCGCGTCCGCCACCTCGTAGCCGGTGGTGGCGTCCTGGAGCTGCACCAGCGTGGCCACCTGGTCCGCGTGGAGCTGCTTCACGCGCTCCAAATCCCGCACCGCCTTCTCCCGCGCCTCGCGTGCCTGCGCCACCTGCGGGCCGATCTCCGACAGGTCCAGCGCGGCGAGCACCTGGCCGCGCTTCACCTTCCGTCCCTCGTCCACGGACACCGTCTGCACCACCCCGCCCACCTTGGTGGACAGCCTCACCTCCTGCTTGCCGGCCAGCGTCCCACTGGCGCGCACGGGGCGGGCCACCTCCTCGGTGACGACGGGCGCCAGCCGCACCCGCACGGGAGCCTCGGCGGAGGCCACGGGCGTGGGCGCCGCGGAAGCCGACCCCGAGCACCCCGAGGACAGCAGACCGAAGAGCAGGACCGCGAGCCCGCCGAGCAACGCGGCGGAGAGGGTTGGCGACGGGGCACGCACCATGAGGCGACTCCTTGTTGCCGCGCCTCGGCGGGCGCGGGGCAGACGAATCCCCAGGCGCGGGAACGCGGGCTCCGGGGTTAACTACGCCTCTAGACTTAACGGTGTTAAGTGAGTCAGGCAAGTGCCCTGACAAAACTTCACAAACCGGCGAGCGGCCGTGCGCTGTCGCCCTCGCGACAGGCCGCAAGCCCTCCGGCCGTGCACCGTCCCGAGCTCTCCCACGTGCGGCCTTGCGGGGGTGGTGCGGTGTACGGTGCGGGGTCGGTCCCCCGCTCGTGGTGGGGACGCCTCTCCGCGCATGGACTCCCGCGTCGACTCACTCCTCGCCCACGTTCGCGAGCACGCCGAGAACCGCCCCGGGGTCTACCGGATGCTGGGGCCCTCGGGCGAGGTGCTCTACGTGGGCAAGTCCGTGCGGGTGCGGACGCGGCTGCTCTCCTACTTCCGCGCGGACGACAGGGAGAAGGCGGCGGAAATCATCTCCCACGCCCACCGCGTCGAGTGGGACTACACCGCGAGCGAGTTCGCCGCGCTGCTCCAGGAGTTCCGGCTCATCAAGTCGCAGCGCCCGCTCTACAACGTGGAGCACAAGCGGGACCGGGGCCACTGCTTCATCCACCTCACGCGCGAGGCGGTGCCCCGACTGCGCGTGGTGGGCCGGGCCAACGGAGAGAGCGGCGACTACTACGGCCCCTTCCACGGCCGCGAGTCCGTGTCCGAGGTGGTGCGCGCGGTGAGCGACCTGCTGGAGCTGCGCGACTGCGCCTCGGACACGCCCATGCGGCTGGCGGACCAGGGCCAGCTCTTCCCGCTGAAGCAGGAGCCGCTGTGCATGCGCGGCCAGCTCTCGCGCTGCCTGTCGCCCTGCGCGGGCGGCTGCACGCAGGCGGAGTACCACGCGCGAGTCCTCCAGGCCCGGGCCTTCCTGGAGGGCACGTCCGACACGCCGCTCACCGTGCTGCGCGAGCGCATGGCCCTGGCGGCCCGCCGCCTCCAGTTCGAGTACGCCGCCGAGCTGAGGGACCGCGCGGAGCGGCTGGAGCAGATGCGCGGCTGGATTGTGGAGCTGGGCCGCACGCTCAAGCTCCTCTCCTTCGTCTACACGGTGCCCGGCCACGGCGGCGAGGACCGCACCTACGTCGTGCGTCGCGGCAGCGTGCGAGCGGAGCAGCCCGCGCCCCAGACCGACGAGGAGCGCGAGGCCCTGGAAGCGCGAGCCCGCGAGGTGTTCGAGCGCCCGGAGCCGGAGACACTCGGCCTGCGCGCGCACGAGGCGCAGGAGGTGATGCTCATCGCCCGCTGGTTCCGCCTCCACCCCGAGGAGCTGGAGCGCACGCTCCCCGCGAAGCAGCTCCTCGCGCTCCCGGACCTCTCCACGCCCACACCCTGAGCACCGCCGCTCCAGTCTTCTTGGAAGCTGGCAACCCGGGGTTTTCCGTCGCAAGGCGAAGAATCCGCGCCGGCCTCGTTCTCCAGCCCGTCACCGGACTTCCGAGGCACGTGCATGCCGCATGACCCGAGGCCGTGGCGATGACGCATCGACCTGGGGAACGACACGATGAGCAAGCGGCGGATTCTGTTGGGGGCGCTGGCGGTGGGACTGCTGGGCGGAGCCTGCGGGGGCTCGGAGCAGCAGCACGCCGTGGAGGACGCGGTGAACGGCAGCCTGCTCGCGCGGGTGGAGCTGAGCGCCACGCACCAGGTGGAGTTCTACGAGTTCGCACCGGGCCAGGTGGGCCTGCGCGAGAGCGGCACGGTGGATGAGCCCACCGCGCTGGGGCCAGAGCGCCTGTCGCTGCCCATGGACGCGCTCTATCAGGAGCTGCGCGGTGGCGCTGCACCCGTGCCCCAGGCGCTGGCGGAGGCCCTTCAGCGCCGGCAGGCGGCGAAGGCGCCGGGCGCGGTGGAGGCGATGACGGAGCCCTCGGCCGAGGTGCGACAGAGCGCCAGGCCCGTGGAAGGCCCCGGGCCGCTGGTGAGCTTCGGCAACTGGGAGAGCTGGGAGGCGGATGCGCAGTGGTGGCGGGACAACTTCTGCGGCGGCACCGGGATGGACGAGGTGTTCTGCCCCACGAACACCGGCTGGGCGGACAGCGGCTGGCGCAAGACGACGTACTACGAGGCGTCCGGGCTGGCG
Organism: Pyxidicoccus trucidator; assembly: GCF_010894435.1. Lineage (NCBI taxonomy): Bacteria > Pseudomonadati > Myxococcota > Myxococcia > Myxococcales > Myxococcaceae > Pyxidicoccus > Pyxidicoccus trucidator. The sequence continues at coordinate 57,183 of NZ_JAAIXZ010000018.1, forward strand.
GCGGACTTCGTGGGCTCGGCCGTGTTCTTCATGGATGGGTGGAACTGCGACGGGGGCTGTAGCTGGAAGCGCCTGTACACCTGGAACCTGGCGCCGCGTTACTACCAGCGGTGGATCATGGACACGACGGGCTGGTTCCGCTCGCGCATCGACGTCGTCTCGCCCTCCGTGCGCGTGGACTTCGCGGCGAAGTGGCGCAGGGCCTTCCCGGACCTCCAGGTGGCTGGCGAGTTCCCCTCCAACTCCTCGCCCGGCTACACGGACAACATCCAGGGCGTCACCCATGACGCGAGCAACTGGTACATGACCAACACGGGCACGCTCTACAAGATGCCGGTGGGCCGCAACCTGTCGCAGTCGGGCTATGCCTCCATCGCGCGCGGCATCCCCTCGCAGCTCAGCGCCTACAACCACCTGGGAGACCTCTCCTATTACGGCGGCCGGCTGTTCGTGCCGCTCGAGGGCTCCACGCCGGCCGTGGGCGTGTTCGACACGAACCTCAACTACGTCGCCCACTCCATCCTGCCGGGCGCGGGGGACGCGCCGTGGTGCGCGGTGAACCCGGTGGATGGGCACCTGTACGCGTCCAACTTCAACAGCAACGTCATCCGCAAGTACAAGATCATCTGGCTCGGCAGCACGAACCCGACGGTGCCGCTGCGGGTCGAGTTCGAGTGGGTGGCGACCATCTACCTCCGCGACATCAACGGGACTCCCGTCACGCTGTCGCGCCTGCAGGGCGGCGAGTTCTCCCCGAAGGGCAACCTCTACCTCGTCTCGGACGTGGTGGGCCGCGGCGTGATTGGCGTGGACGTCCGCACGGGCCGCATCCAGACGGAGATTCCGGTGAACTACACCGGAGGCAACGAGGAACTGGAGGGCATCACCATCTGGGACCTGGACAGCGGAATCGCTCCGGGCATCAGCGGGCAGGTCCACGTCCAGATGATCGACAACGACTTCTGGAACCAGGACGACTTCTACTTCAAGCACTACCGGGTCGCCGATGCGGCGCTGAAGCAGGACCTCTGAGTGGGAACCGGGCGGCCCGCCCCCACGGGCCGCCCAGGCACGTCCAGCGCCTCGCGGCGTCCGTCCCACCGTCACCCGGAGTGACGCCGCGACGGAGTCCTCTACGGGGTTCTACGCGCATGAAGGACTCCACGCGGCGGGTGGGTCGATAGCAAGGCGGATGTCAGGCACAGGGCGTATGACTGCGTGGACAACCCTTGCCTCGTACCCCAGTGTGCGCGGCGCCACTCTGATGAATCTGGGGGATGAAGACATGAAGACGAAGCTCTCGGCGGCAACCCTCGTGACAGCCCTGCTCGCGTCCTCCGCGGCGTCGGCGGCCGTCACCGTGCGCTACTACAACCGTGACTCGCGCGACTACACGTGGTCGGCGGTGTGCAGCGGCGTGAAGACCAACGTGACGTTCGGCCGGAGCCAGACGGCCTCGGTGACCATCCAGGGCTCCGGTCCCTGCACCGTCCAGACGGACGCGGGCAAGGTGGTCCTCAAGGGCGGCGAGAACCTCGACATCAAGGACGGCAAGCTCCAGGTGAACTAGCCCGCCAGCCCTCGGGTGGGCAGCCAGGCAGGCGCACCATCCGTCATCCACCCACCTGAACCCGCATCCAAAAGAACAAAATGCAGCGGACTTAGCTTAGTTGAGTGAGAATTAAGACCAGCCAGCGTTGAAATTATCGAAGACCCGATCCACAATGCATTGCGTCAGTCTTCCGTGGGGAGGCGCAATGAAGAAGTGGTTGGCGGTGGCCCTTCTGGTGGGTGTGGGTGTGGCGGGCCTGCTGGTGAATCCGGCGGCACAGGTGAAGCAGGGCGGGCCCATCAACGCGGCGGATACCGCGTGGATCCTCACCGCGACGGCGCTGGTGCTGTTGATGACGCCGGGCCTGTCGTTCTTCTACGGCGGGATGGTGCGGCTGAAGAACGTGGTGTCCACGCTGCTTCAGAGCTTCATCGCCATGGCGGTCATCAGCCTGCTCTGGGTGGTGGTGGGCTTCAGCCTGAGCTTCGGCGACAGCTTCCACGGCTTCATCGGCGACCCGCGCACCTTCTTCATGTTCAGCGGCGTGGGTGGCGAGACGCACCCTGACCTGGCGCCGACGATTCCCCTGCTGCTGTTCGCGCTGTTCCAGCTCAAGTTCGCCATCATCACCCCGGCGCTCATCACCGGCGCGTTCGCCGAGCGCGTACGCTTCAAGGCGTACCTGCTGTTCATGGTGCTCTTCACCCTGTTCATCTACGCGCCCCTGGCCCACTGGACGTGGCACCCGGAGGGCTTCCTGCGCAAGTGGGGCGTGCTGGACTTCGCGGGCGGCACGGTGGTGCACATGTCCGCGGGCTTCGCGGCGCTGGCGGGCGCGCTGGTGCTGGGGCGGCGGACGGTGCACGTGGAGAACACCGCGCACACGCCGGCCAATGTCCCCTTCGTGATGCTGGGCACGGGCATGCTGTGGTTCGGCTGGTTCGGCTTCAACGCGGGCTCGGCGCTGTCGGCCTCGTCGCTGGCGGCGCTGGCGTTCGCCACCACGAACACGGCCTCGGCGGCGGCGATGCTGGGGTGGATTGCCTTCGACTGGCTGCGTGGCCGCAAGCCGAGCGCGATGGGTGCCTGCATCGGCGCGGTGGTGGGGCTGGTGGCGGTGACGCCGGCGGCGGGCTTCATCACCGTGGGCCAGAGCATCGTGGTGGGCCTGGTGGCGAGCTTCGTCAGCAACGCGGCGGTGCACTTCAAGAGCCGCACGGCCATCGACGACACGCTGGACGTGTTCCCCTGCCACGGCCTGGGCGGGGTGGTGGGCATGGTGCTGACGGGGGTGCTGGCAAAGGACGTGGGCCTCATCCACGGCGAGACGCGCACCTTCATGATGCACATGGTGGCGCTGGTGCTGGTGTCGGTCTTCTCCTTCGTGGGCTCGTACCTGCTCTACAAGGTGGTGGACCGCATCGTCCCGCTGCGCGTCACCCGCGAGCAGGAGGAGCAGGGGCTCGACCTGAGCCAGCACGGCGAGACGGTGGGCGAGGGGTCCACGACTCCGGCGCCGCACGTGCCCGTCGTCGCCGCGACCACGGCCACCGCCGCGCCGACAGAGCCGCCGAGCACCTCCGTGCCGCTGCCCGCCTGACGCGCACCTCCCGAAGCCTCACCCGGCGCCCGTGCTCCCCAGGGGAGCACGGGCGTTGGCATTTGAAGAGTCCCTGACTCCCAGGGCACCGAACCGTCCTCTTCACAGACGGCGGGAGCCCTTCCAGTCACTGGTACCGGGCCGGCAGTCACTCCACCCTCGGCTCGGGCGTGACGGGAGGAACACATGGGGAACAGGTGGCTTGGAAGTGCCGTATTGGTGGCCTGGCTTTGCGCGGGCTGCCAGGGAGGGACGGAGGAGCAAGCAGGCTCCACGGCTCCCCTGGAGGAGGCAGCACCCGCGGAAGTCACTGCCGCGAACGAGCAGGACTCCCAGGAGGTCTACGACGAGAACTTCGGCCGTGGAGCAGGCCCCGAGTGGAGCCACCGGACAGTCTCTCGGACTCCCAAGGCGGGGCGCCAGTTCCTCGGCCCCTTCAGCCAGCAGGAGGTGACGCTCAGCCTGGAGGACCTGCCGGCCCATGACGAAGTCACCGTCAGCCTGGACCTGTTCGTCCTGAAGTCCTGGGATGGCAGCGACGCGACGAAGGGGCCGGACCGCTGGGTGGCGAGCGTGGACGGTGGCCGTGTCCTGCTCGATGCGACCTTCTCCAACGACAAGGCGCCGTACGACTCGCGCTACTCCCAATCGTACCCGGGGCCGTACCCCGGAGGCAGCCACCCGGGCCTCACCGGCGCGGAGTCGAAGGGGACGCTCGGGTACCGCGACGAGTCCGGCTACGGGAGTGTGGGGGACTCCATCTACCGGCTCAGCTTCACCTTCCGGCACTCGGGCGGCACGTTGACGCTCCGCTTCGCGGACCCGTCGCGCGCGGAGGCCAACGAGCAGTGGGGACTGGACTCGGTGAGCGTGGAGGTCCGCAAGAAGGACGGTGGCGACCTGCTGGTCACCCAGGGGCTCAACGCCAGCGTGCTGCGCTACGACGGAGACACGGGCGAGTTCGTCGGGGTCTTCATCCCGCCCGGCAGTGGCGGGCTGCTGAACCCGCAGGAACTCACGTACGGGCCGGATGGGAACCTCTACATCGCCAGCTTCGACAGCGGGAACGTGCTGCGCTACGACGGGAGGACGGGTGCGTTCATCGACGTGTTCGTTCCCGCGGGCAGCGGCGGGCTGGGAGCGCCGGGCGGCCTCATCTTCGGGCCCGACGGCAACCTGTACGTCGCCGACAGCTTCTTCGGTACCAACAGCGTGCTCCGGTACGACGGGGAGACAGGGGCCTTCATCGACATCTTCGCCACCGGGGGTGGGCTCCTCGTGCCGCAGCGGATGGCCTTCGACAAGCAGGGGAACCTGCTCGTGGTGAGCATCTCGGGCAACGACGTCTTGCGCTACGACGGGGACACGGGTGCGCCCTTCCCGGCGCCGGGACAGCCGGGAGCGGTGTTCGTTCCGGACCTCGAAGCGGTGACGGTGGCCGTCGGCAGGGACGGCAAGGTGTACGTGGGCACGAGGGACGACGACGTGCGGCGCTATGACGGGAGGACGGGCGCGTTCATTGACGTCTTCGTGGAGCCGGGGAGCGGCGGGGTGGCCGATGCCCTCGACCTCGAGTTCGGGCCCGACGGCAACCTGTACCAGGTGGACTTCCTGCCGGGCTCGGTGCTCCGCTACAGCCGGAGGACGGGGGGCTTCATCGACACCTTCGTGCCACCCGGTAGCGGCGGAGGCGGCTTCTCCGCCACCCTGACGTTCATGCCGTCCAAGCGAAACAGGCCCCACGGCGTGGAGCCGACGAGCGAATAGCAGGGGCGGGAAGCCGGAACCCGGAGCCGGAGCTTGCAATGAGTCCGGTCTCCGAGCGTCATGAGCCGCATGAGCACCTCCGGTCCCCGCGGCGCCCCACTCCACCGAGCCCTCCCTCTCCTTGCCCTGCTCCTGAGCACCTCCGTCCTCGCCGAGGCCCAGGGCGTGGGCTTCCGCGAGCTGACGATGAAGGACCCCGTCGGCGGAGGCGCCATGGGCGGCCTCGTCTTCTACCCCGCCGCCCAGCTCTCACAGCCGCTCCCCGTGGGGCTGTGGCTCGTCGATGCGGGCCGTGACCTGGAGCCCGTCCCCGGCCGCTACCCGCTGGTGCTCATCTCCCACGGCCATGGCGGCGACCGCTGGGGGCATCACGACTTCGCCACGGCGCTCGCCCGCGAGGGCTTCATCGTCGCGTCGCTCAACCACCCCGGTGCCAGCTTCAAGGACTCCAACGGTCCGGCGGCCTCCACGGACGAGGTGTGGCTCGGCCGCGCGTGGCACATGAAGACGCTCCTCGACACGGTGCTCGCGGACCCCACGGTGGGCGCCTCCGTGGACCCGGGGCGCGTCGGGGCCCTGGGCTTCTCCGCGGGTGGCTACACCGTGCTGCTGCTGGCCGGTGCGAAGCCGGACCTCGGCCGGCTGGAGCGGTACTGCAAGACGCGAAAGCAGGCGGTGCTCTGCGGGATGCTGCCGAAGGTCCGCGCCACGCGTCCGGACCTCCAGGCCACCGCGGAGCCGCGAGTCCGCGCCGTCTTCTCCATGGCCCCCGTGGGCGTCTTCTTCGACAAGGCCCGGCTCAAGGACGTGAAGGTGCCCGTGCGCCTGTACGCAGCGGCGAAGGACGAGGTGCTCCCGGTGGCGGACCATGCCGGCCACGTCCGCGCCTCGCTGCCCACGCCGCCCGAGTACACCCTCGTCCCGCGCGCCGGGCACTACGTCTTCCTCGCCCCCTGCACCCCGGAGTCGAAGGACGAGGCGCAGGAGCTGTGCATGGATCCGCCCGGAGTGGACCGCGTGAAGCTCCACCGCGAGCTGGCCACCGACGCGGTGCGCTTCTTCACCCGCACGCTGGCAGCCGCCCCCGCGAAGCCCTGAGGCGCCTCCAAACTCGACAGGCGCCTGCTTCCCCAGCAGGCTGGCGGCAGCCACCCGCGCGTCCCGGGGCGGTTGGACGTCCTGCCCCCGTCCCCGGTTCCACTCCGCGTCAAACCACCCCGCATACCCGGGGTGCCCCCCTCCCCGGGTACCCTACGACATCGGGAGGGTTGCTTGCCGGTGGGGTGGGAGGATGGAATGGGGAAAACGCAGCAGTCGTGACACGTGCGAGCCCCAACCTCATGACCCGACCCTCCGACGGTGACCTCCGTACCGACACCGTCTTGCGGAACACCTACAAGATTGCCTCCGTGCTGGGACGGGGTGGCATGGGCTCGGTGTATCTGGCCCAGCACCTGCGTCTTCCCGGCAAGCAGGTGGCCGTCAAGGTGCTCCGCGGCGGCGACCACCTGACGCAGGAGATCTTCACCCGCTTCCGCCGCGAGGCGGAAATCGCGTCCCGGCTGGGCCACCCCAACATCGTCGAGGTGCTGGACTACGACACGCTGGAGGACGGCACCCCGTTCCTGGTGCTGGAGTTCCTGCGCGGAGAGAGCCTCCAGTCCCGACTGGAGCGCGGGCGGCTGCCGCTGGACGAGGTGTTCTCCTACACGCGGCAGATGGGCTCGGCGCTCCAGGCGGCGCACGGCGCGGGCATCGTCCACCGGGACCTCAAGCCGGCCAACGTGTTCCTGGTGCCCACCGACTCCGGCGGCGTGGTGGGGCAGCGCTTGAAGCTGCTCGACTTCGGCATCTCCAAGGTCCTCACCTCGGAGACGCTGCAGACGCAGGAAGCGACCATCATCGGCACGCCTCAGTACATGTCGCCCGAGCAGGCGATGGGCAAGAACCGCGAAATCGACGCGCGCACGGACATCTTCGCGCTCGGCTGCATCGTCTACGAGATGATGTCCGGCCAGCCCGTCTTCGGCGCGGGCAGCCTCGCGCAGATGATCTTCCGCGTGGTCTACGAGCCGGCCGATCCGCTCGGCCCCCTCTGCCCGGAGGCGCCCGCGAGCGCCCTCTCCGCGGTGGAGCGCGCGCTCTCCAAGAGCGCCGCGGACCGCTTCCCGGACGTGGCCTCCTTCGTGGAGGCCCTGACGGGCAGCCCGCTGCACACGCTCTCCCCTCCGTCGGGGGCCTACGCTGCTCCGCGCCCCGTGCAGAAGGCGCCCTCGGGCATCGCCCTGCCATCGCAGAATACGGAGAAGGCGCCCTCGGGCATCGCCCTGCCGTCGCAGAATGCGGAGGAGGGCTTCGACGCCACGATTGCGCCGGGCAGCGTGAAGGTGTCACCGGAGACGGGCCGCATGGGCGTCGTGACGCCCGCGAGTGGCGGGCCCTCCACGGCTCGCATGGGCGTGGCCCAGCCCGAGTCCCCGCCCCAGGGCGCGTGGGGCACGGGGCGCATGGAAGCGCCGCTGATGGACCCGCCGAGCCTGGAGCCCACGCTCATCTCCAAGCAGATCCCCGCGCTGCCCATGCCGGAGCGCCCGCCCCAGCCCATCACCGCGGTGACGCCCCCGGTGGGGCCCGCGCCCCAGCCACTCCCGCCCCCTGTGCCATCCGTAGCCGGGGTCCCCGTCCCGCCGGTGGCGATGGCGCCTCCGCCCGGCACGCAGCCGGCATCCCGAGGCCAGGGACCGCTGTTCGCCGCGGCGGCCGTGGCGCTCTTCGTCGCGGGAGGTGGCGCGGTCTGGTGGATGGGCCGCCCCGCGACGCAGCCCACCGTCCCCGTGACGCTGACGAACCCCACCGCGACGCCGCCTCAGGCTGCCAATGTCACCGGCACGGCGGGGACTACCGCACCCACAGAGCCCACGCCGGGCACGCAGACGGCGGTGGTGCAGCCGCAGCCCACTCCGGGCACGCAGACAGGCGTCGTGCAGCCCCCGCCCACGGCGACGCCTGACCCGGTCCCCACCCAGCCGGTGGCCAGCACCACGCAGGCCCGGCCCACGACGTCCCGTCCGGAGCCGAAGGAGAACCTGCCGGAGAAGGTGCGGCAGGTGGTGGCTGACGCGGAGCGCGCGTTGGACGTCGGCGACACCGCCGAGGCCATCCGGCTGGCGAAGCTCAGCCAGCGTACGGTGGAGGGCGTCAGACCCGTGGCGTCATATTCCATCCTCACTCGCGCCCACTGCCTGCGGAAGGACCTGGGCGCTGCCAGGGGGGAGTGGCCGAAGGTCGCCGCGTCCGACAAGGCGAAAATCAAGAAGCTCTGCGAGAAGAACGACATCAATCTCTGACACACGGGCCTTTCGCGAAGGGGGGCCCTCTTTTGCAGCACGAGGTGATTCGCTTGAGAACCATGGTCGCAGTGATTGTCGCGGCGGTCGCGCTGGGAGCCACGCCCGGGCTGGCGGCGGCTCCCGTGGAAGCAGGCAAGGTGTACTCCGGTACCGAGGGCGAGGAGGTAGCGGTCGTCCCCCTCGCGCCGAGGGCCGCGAAGAAGTACCTCCTGCGCGTGCGGGGCACGGGCTCCGAGTTCGACGGGAAGGTCTTCCCCTACGAGCTGAACGACTGGAGCACCAGCACCAGCGAGCAGTACAACTACAAGACCCAGTGGCACGGCCGGGACTACACGGCCCTGCACGTGCGCGACAAGCGCTACGAGCTGTACGTGCCCGGCCGCCAGCAGGCCATCCGCCTCACCTTCGACGAGAAGAAGACGCAGACCCTGAAGCCGGAGGAGGTCTACGCGACCTACCAGAAGCTCCAGGCGGACGGCACGCTGGCGAAGCTGATGGCGTTCGACCGCAAGGGCGAGGCCGCCCGGCATGACAAGGACTACGCCGCGGCGCTCCTGGAGATGAACAACGCGTGCGGCACCTCGGTGTCGGCCGCCATCGACTGGAGCAGCGTCAACGACGACCTCCTCAAGGAAGTGAGCATCTCCAGCTACTGCGAGTCCCCGCTCACCGCGATGAAGGGCCTGTGCGAGGTCTCCAACGTCGCGAAGCAGACCGTGGGCGAGAAGGTGAAGCAGGTCAGCTGCCGCTTCGCGCCAGTGCAGGAGCCGAAGTTCGAGGCCGACCGCCTCATCTGGACGACCAATAAGGACGCCAGCAACCAGGACACGTACGCCACCAGGTTCTTCAAGAAGAACCTGTAGCCGGAGCCCTCCCGATGAACTTCAAGCGATTCGCCGCGGTAGCGATGTCCCTGGCGTGTGGTGCCTCCCTGGCCGCCGAGCCCGTCCAGCCCCCCTGGGGCAAGGAGGAGAACCTCGGCCAGAAGATGCTGATGGAGGCCACCTCGGTGTGCACCGACGGCAAGGGGCACTACGTGGTGTCGGCGCCCCAGGAGGACGGGAACCGCCCGGTGATGTACTACGGAGACGGGAAGTCCTTCGTCGAGGTGGCCAGCCCCGGCCCCTACGCGCCGTCCAACTCCTTCCTGGAGCCGCGCTTCTTCAACAAGGGCTCCAACCCCAACTTCCGCGGCATGGACTACCGCGTCGTGTCCGAGGTGGACCTGGACGTGAAGGAGAAGACCTGCTCGCTGCGGTGTGGCGAGAAGAAGATTCCCTTCACCCTGATGGACGGCACGCAGGCGGCGGAGCTGCTGCGCAAGGCCACGTACGAGCCCAACCCGCAGAAGTACGCGCCCCACGCGCTGCTGCGCGACACGAAGGGCAACTACTACTTCGTGGACCGCGGCTTCCACCCCTCCGAGCAGAAGAGCTACCGCGTCTTCATCGGCCAGCGTGGCGTCCTCAAGCCGCAGAAGATGACCAACGTCGTCTCGGACTCCGAGGGCGAGATCTTCTCCACGAAGAAGGGCGAGCTCCGGCTCGTGCTGGACCGGGACAAGACCTCGATGTGGATTGAGAACACCAAGAAGTCGTTCGAGCTGCGCCAGGTGCCCGTCCACGAGAACCTGCCGCTCATCTACAACGACCTGGGTGTCTACGAGGGCATGCGGCTGGGCACGCCCTGCGACGACCAGTAGCCGCCACATCTTCGCAAGGCCCTCGGGCCGGGTGGAGCGTCCCAGCCCAAGGGACGCACCTCCCGGCCCGTGCCATTTCCACCGCCCACCGGGCCCGCCCACACCGCCCGTGTCGCCCCGCACCACGCCTGACCGGAGGGCCACGGACGGGCCGGCCTTGATTGCCCCGCCCGGTTGCGCGAGCCTTCCCGCTCCGCCGTGAGCCATCCCCGCTACTTCGTCCCCCATGCCGCCAGCGCGGCCGAGCCCGTCCAGTCGGACGCCTCCGCCGTGGCCCACGTGGTGGATGCGTTCCGCCTGGAAGCGCCACACCTGCTGGAGCAGGAGTGGATTGTCGGCATCGACGCGGTGGGCAACGTGCACGTCGTGCCCGCCAGCCAGCGCGACCTGCTCCCCGCCGCCACGCGCGCCCAGCTCACGCACCACGAGGTGGCCTCCGGCCGCATGCCCCGCCGCATCGCCGCGTCGGAGCTGTTCTTCTTCGCCGTGGAGTTGGTGGAGCACCCCTCCGACGCGGAGGGCTTCAACGACCCGGTGTACCTCTACGGCCACCTGTCGGGCCCCTGGCCGGGTGACGCCCCCGTGCGAGTGCCCGGGCAGCTCACGGTGACGCGAGGGGACGTGCTGTCCGGGCTGGTGCACGGCGCGGCGGACGCCTTCCACTACGTGCCGACGCCGGAGAGCCCGGCCGCGCCGCGCGGCTACCACGCATTGCTGCCGGGAGACCGTCCCGAGCGCCTCGCCGAGGGCCGGGGGCTGGTGCTCACCTGGCCCGCCGTGCCTCCCGAGCTGCAGGTGGGCAACGCCTCCAACGGCCCCATGGTGGCGCGCATCCTCCATGACGTGCTCACGCAACTGCAGGAGGACGCCCACGCCAATGGCGGTCCGGCGCCGCTCGCGCGGATGGAGCTGCCCGTCCCCAGCCGCGACCTGGCCATCGCCGACCTGGAGATGCGCGGCTACGAGGTGAAGGGCGACGTGGCCATCCTCCGGCGCAACCATCCGGGCCTCCTCACGCGCATGGCGGAGTGGCTGCGCGCGGAGAAGGTGAAGGTCCCCGCCGAGGCCGGCGCCCCGGGCTTCATCGACGTCGCCCGTCAGGCCCTCACCGCGCTCCCTGGCTGGCCGAGCGACACGGAGCGTGCGCTTCGAGCCCTCGTCCGCGCGGGCGGCGGTGCGCCCGTCTCCCGGGGCGTGCCCGTCCCCGCCGCAACCGCAGCCCCACGTCCCCTGCCCCCTCGCGCCCCGCCGAAGCCGCCGCGCCCGGATGACTGGATGCGTGACTTCCTGGACGCACACGCCGCGTCCCACCCGGGCGGCGCGCAGCCCAAGCTCACGCGGACGAAGCCGGCCTTCACGGCGCCGCCCGCGCCCGCGAAGCCCGGCACGCCCTCGTGGATGGCGGACTTCGGCGCGAGCACGCCCGCTCCCCCTCCGAGCGCGCGCCGTGAGCCGCCAGCGCCGGCGCCCCCGTCGAAGCCTCCCCCATCGAAGACGCCCCCGGCTTCCGCTCCCACGGGCAAGAAGCCGGACTGGATGTCCGACTTCGACGAGTAGCGCATTGCGACGCCTGCCCGTGGGGCGATACCGTCGCGCCCCACAAGCAGGGGGAACACATGGGACACGAGAAGCCGGTCGAGCCGTTTTCGGACCTTCACGTCGAGGACGACAAGGTACGCGCGGTGCTGCTGCACGACCCCACCGTCGAGGGCCTGGACGTCGCCATCTACATGGACGCCTCGGGCAGCATGCGGGACGAGTACAAGTACAACACGCCCGCGCGCAGCTTCCTGGAGTGGATTCGGGGCGCCCCCTTGAAGGAGCCCGCCAACCAGGTCGAGCCGCAGGTGCAGTGGATGCTCGAGTACCTGGCCACCAAGGACCGCAACGGCCAGCTCCGCGTCGCCTACTGGGCCGCTGGCAACTCCGGCCGTGACGTGGAGGTGGTGGGCGAGCTGAAGGGCGTGGACGTCAAGAAGTACAAGTTCCCCGGCGCGAGGAACCTCGGAAGCCACACGTTCCTGGCACCCGCGCTGAAGGACTACGTGAACTACCTCAAGGAGCAGGTCCCGAAGGGGGCCCGCCGCGGGTGCGCGGTCATCGTCACCGACGGCCAGCTCCACGACGCGGAGGAGGTCGAGAAGTTCTCCGCGCAGGTCGCCAAGGAGATTGCCGCCGGCAAGCTGCCGCGCCTGAACTTCGTCCTGGTGGGCGTGGGTGACGGCATCGACGAGGAGCAGCTGGAGCGGATTGCCCACACCGAGTACCCGGGCGTGGGGCACCTCTGGTGCCACCGCATCGCCAAGGAAATCACCCAGGTGGCGGAGCTGGTGGCGGTGCTCGTGGATGAGAACATGACGGTCGCCGCGGGCGGCACCATCTACGACGACAAGGGCAAGGTGCTGAAGACGTACGAGGGCCGCCTCCCGGCGGTGCTCGAGTTCGACGTGCCCGAGGGCGCGGAGAGCTTCACCCTCGAGGTGAACGGCCAGCGCTACACCCAGCCGCTGCCGGACGAGGACCACCACGACGAGGACGAGGACCACCACTGATGGCCGGCCACGAAGCCATCGTCCGTCCGTTCTCGGACGTGCACCGGATGGGGAACAAGGTCGTCGCCACGCTGCTGCATGACCCGACGGTGGAGGGGCTGGACGTCGCCCTCTACATGGACGGCTCGGCGAGCATGGAGGACGAGTACGGGCCGCGCGGCGTGCTGGCGAAGCTGGCGCCCGTGAAGAACCTGGTCGAGCCGCAGATGCGGTGGATGCTCGAGTACCTCGCGAGCAAGGACCGCGACGGCGGCGTGCGCGTCGCCTACTGGGCCACGGGGGATGGCAGCCAGCTGGAGCAGCTGGGTGACCTGACCGCGGCGCAGGCCAAGGACTTCCGCTTCCCCGGGCCGCGCTTCTACGGCAAGGCCACGGTGATGCTGCCGGTGCTGCGCGACTTCGTGGCGCACATGAAGGGAGCGGTGTCGAAGGGCGCGCGCCAGGGGCTCGCGGTCATCATCACCGACTCGCAGCTGTCGGACGGCCCCGACGTGCGGGCCTACGCCACGCAGGTGGCGAAGGAAATCGCGGCGGGCCGCCTGCCACGGATGAACTTCGTGTTCGTCGGCGTGGGCGACCAGGTGGACGAGGAGCAGATGGAGGAGATCTCCCACGAGACGTACCCGGGCGTGGGCCACCTCTGGTGCCACCGCATCGCCGACCGCATGGAGGAGATGGCGGAGCTGGTGGCGGTGCTGGTGGACGAGACGATGACGGTCGCCGCGGGCGGCACCATCTACGACGAGCAGGGAAAAATCCTGAAGTCGTACGAGGGCCGGCTGCCCGCGGTGCTCGAGTTCGAAGTACCCGTCACGTGCAAGGCCTTCACCCTGGAGGTGGCGGGTCAGAAGTTCACCCAGCCCATCCCCGAGGAGCACGAGGACGAGGACCACCACGAGGACGAGGAGGAGCACAAGCCCGAGCCCGTGAGTGCCCCCTCCCCCGCCCCGTCCCGCAAGCACGGCGGCCACCGCCACTAGCATCAGGAAGACCACGCCATGTCCGAGCAGAAGAAGAGCAACGCGTCGCCCGCCCATGTCCATGGGCCGGGCTGCGAGCATGACCATGCGCATGACCACGACCACGCGCATGAGCACGGGCATGGCGAGCCCCACGTCCACGGGCCGGACTGCAAGCACGACCACGGCCCGTCCCTGGCGGCGGTGAAGCCCGCCGGGAAGCTGTCCTTCAAGGAGCTGAAGGTCATCGGCCCGGCGAAGGCCGAGAAGCACGTGCACGGGCCGGACTGCAACCATGACCACGGCCATGCGCACGCCCACGGTGAGAAGCACGAGCACGGCCCTGGCTGCGACCATGACCACGACCATGGGCACCACCATCACCCGAAGCCGAAGCGCGTCCGTCCGCCCGGGCACCGTCCCGCGGAGGGCGGAGGCGCGGCGCTCCAGCTCGACCTGGAGGGCGCGCTGCCGGGTGAGACGGACGACGCCGGCCGATTCCAGAAACTGGAGGCCGCGCTCGAGGCGCACCGTGGCGTGACGGACGTCCACCTCCGGAGAGACCTCGGACACGGGGAGGTCTGCATCCACTACAAGCCGGAGGTGGTGAGCGCGTCGGAGCTCATCACGGCCGCGCAACGCACCGGCGCCGAGGTGGCGGAGCGCTACAAGCACCAGACGTGGTTCGTGCGCGGGATGACCTCGGCCGACTCGGCCACGGCCATCGAGCATGGACTCGGAAAGCTGAAGGGCATCCTCTCCGCGAGCGTGGCGTACGCCAGCGAGCGGCTCGTCGTGGAGTACGACAGCGAGGAAGTCACGCTGAAGGACGTGGAGGCGAAGGCGAAGGCGCTCGGCTACGCGCTGGAAGTGCCGATGCAGGGCCATGCCTGCTCGCACCACGCGCACGGCGGCGGGCTGGCGCCGCTGCTGGAGATGCCGCTGATGGTGGCCTCTGGCGTGCTGCTGGTCGCCGGCTGGCTGCTGGAGAAGTTCGGTGCGGTGCCGGCGCTGGTACCGACGTTGGTGTGGGCCCTGTCGATGGCGAGCGGTGGCTTCTTCGCCATCCGGGGCTCGGTGAAGTCGCTGCTCCAACTGCGCATCGACATCGAGACGATGATGGTGGTGGCGGCGCTGGGCGCGGCGGTGCTGGGCGCCTGGTTCGAGGGCGCGTTCCTGCTCTTCCTCTTCGCCGCGGGCCACGCGCTGGAGCACCGGGCCATGGACCGCGCGAGGCGCTCCATCGAGTCGCTCGGCGCGCTCCGTCCCGAGGTGGCGCGCGTGCGCCGGGGCAGCGACGTGGTGGAAGTCCCCGTGGGCGACGTGCAGCGCGGAGAGCGCGTGGTGGTGCGCCCCGGCGACCGCGTCCCGCTGGACGGCATCATCCGCGAGGGCAAGAGCTCGCTGGAGCAGGCGGCCATCACGGGTGAGTCCATCCCGGTCGCCAAGAAGGCGGGCGACGAGGTGTTCTCCGGCACCATCAACTGCGAGGGCATGCTGGAGGTGGAGGTCACGCGCCTCTCCTCGGAGTCGGTGCTGGCGCGAGTGGTGGACATGGTGGCGGAGGCCGAGGCCCAGAAGGGCCCCAACCAGCGCTTCGCGCAGCGGCTGGAGCGCACGGTGGCGCCGCTGGTGATGATTGGCGCGGTGGTGTTTCCGGTGGTGCTGATTCTGCTGGGCACGCCGGTGAAGGAAGCCATCCTCCGCGCGGTGGCGCTGCTGGTGGCGGCCTCTCCCTGCGCGCTGGCCATCTCCACGCCGTCGGCGGTGCTCTCCGCGGTGGCGGCGGCGGCGCGAGGCGGCGTGCTGGTGAAGGGCGGCATCTACCTGGAGCTGCTGGCGAAGGTGAACGCCATCGCCTTCGACAAGACGGGCACCCTGACGGTGGGCCGGCCGAAGCTGCTCAGCACGGTGCCGGCGCAGGGCGTGTCGCGCGAGGACCTGCTCGGCACGGCGGCGTCGGTGGAGGCGCTCTCGGCGCACCCGCTGGCGCGCGCGGTGGTGGAGGCGGCGGCGGAGGGCGGCATCCACGCTCCGGCGGGAAGCGACCTGGAGGCGGTGCACGGCAAGGGCATCCGCGCGAAGGTGGGCGACGCGGCGGTGGACGTCGGCAGCCTCGCGCTGTTCGAGGGAGACACCGTCCCGGCGGAGATTGCCGCGGAGGTCCGGAAGCTGGAGGAGTCCGGACAGACGACCATGGTGGTGCGCAAGGCGGGGCGCTACCTGGGCGTGCTGGGCGTGGCGGACACGCTGCGCGCGGGTGCGCGGCACGTGGTGCACACGCTGAAGGACTACGGCATCGAGCACACGGTGATGCTGTCCGGCGACAACGCGCTGGTGGCGCAGTCCATCGCCGCGCAGGTGGGGCTGGACGAGGCGAAGGCGCCGCTGATGCCGGCGGACAAGGTGACGGCGGTGCGGGAGCTGGGCCGCAAGGGCTCGGTGGCCATGGTGGGTGACGGCGTCAACGACGCGCCGGCACTCGCGGCGGCGGCGGTGGGCGTGGCCATGGGCGGCGCGGGCTCGGACGCGGCGCTGGAGACGGCGGACGTGGTGCTGATGAGCGATGACCTGTCCCGGCTGCCCTTCGCGCTGGGGCTGGCGCGTCAGGCGACGGCGGTGATGCAGCAGAACCTGGTCATCTCGCTAGGTATCAGCGGCATCCTCATCATCGCGGCGGTGTTCGGCCTCACGCAGATCAGCCACGCCGTGGTGCTCCACGAGGGCAGCACGCTCCTGGTGGTCGCCAATGGCCTGCGCCTGCTCGCCATCAGGCCCCAGGCCATGAAGTCCGCGCCCGAGGCCGTGGTGGGCGTGCAGCCCGTCGCGGGCTGAGCACGCCTCGCCACGCGGAGGCTAAGGGCTGGCGGTCTTCCGGAAGCTGACCACCAGCCCCTTGTCCCCTCCGGTCCGAATCTCCGCTCGGGACTGGAGCAGCTTCGAGACGTTCACCCGGCTCTCGCGGTTCCAGATGATGAAGTCACCGGCCTCGTCGTCGAAGTTCCACTGGTGCAGGCCGTCGTAGTTCGCGTTGACGGCCTCGTTCCGCGCGTGCGAGAGCACCACGAAGCCACCCGTCTTCGCCACCGTCAGCGCCTGCTCGATGATGCGCACGGGCTCGTAGCTGTGGTCGAGCGAGTTCTCGGCCCACACCAGGTCGAACGACTCCGGGGCGAACCGCGTGGCCAGCATCTCACCATGACACCAGGAGGTGCGGACCGGCGGGGTGACTCCGAACTTCGCCATGACGCGGTCGTACACATCCGCGAGCGGATCCACCGCGGTGATGCGGAGCTTCCGGTTGGCCGACTTCTTCCCCAGCACCGTCAGCGGCCCGGCGCCCACGTCGAGGACCTCGATGGTGTCCTCGCCCCCAGGGGGCGGGAGGTATTCCTCCACGAAGTGCTGGAGCGGAGTGTCCGGGTTCATGCGGACCTTGTAGTCCTCGGGCCACTGGCTTCCCTCGGTCTTGAACCAGTTCTCCCAGAAGGCAATCTCGCTGGGCAGGGCCTCGGTCCAGAGGGCCTTCGCGCTCGGGGACGCAGCCATCAGGGGAGGGGCGGGAACGGCCGGTACGACGCTGTTGGTACCGTCCTGCATGGACGTGGGGAGGTCCACCAGCGCTGCATGGAGACCACGTCGAACTCGGGTAAGCACTCGTGAAAAATCGACCATGGGCCGCAGCATCGTCCCAACTGAATGTCCCATCAAATACCTCCTTCAGCCCGTGACGGGCTGAGCAGGGTCATGCGGGCCAGCCCTTCAAGTCCCGTGGCCGCTGCAGGCACGCCAGTGTCCTCCTGCTGACACCGTGGTTCAGCGAAGACGGAATTGGCGAGCCAGCAGGGCGTCAATCTTCGGAAGCCGCTCCACCGTGTCCTCCCGTTCATCCATCGCGCCAGTCAGGAGGGCGGTGTCTTCAGCGGAGAGCCGGGTAGTGCCCACCACGGACACAGGCGGCCCGCTGATGAGCAGGAGCATGGCGCCACCTCCCGGGCTGAGGTCCGCGAAGACATAACCACCGCCTATGTCGGGCCTCCAGGCTGGGGGAGCGGTGGCCACACGCACCAGATAGTCCAAGCGGAGCGAGATGAGCCTCGTTGTCTTTCGTCCCCGTGAGGCGGCGGTGTGTCCTCGGCTCACCCTGTATTCAAGCAGGGAGCGGCCCTGCACATCCTTGAGCCAGGTCAGCAGCGGATGAAGCGATCCGCCGCGACCATGCTCGAATCGAAGCGGAGCTGACGCGCGCCCGCGAGCGAGCGAGCTCCATCGTCCAGGACGCGGAGAACCGGCGCCAGCAGGAGCTGTCACGGATGGCCGAAGAGCTGGCCCGTGCACGCGAGCAGACGAACACGGCCATCCAGGAAGCCGAGACCCGGCGCCAGCAGGCCCGCTCGGAGCAGACCCAACTCGATGCCGCCATCGCCAGGCTGAAGGCAGAGCTCCAGCCCTTGGAGGAGGAAGCAGTTCTCCGCTCGTTCGGCCTCTACAAGCCCATCTACAACCTCTCCTCGTCGGAGAAGTACGAGCTGCGCCTGGATGCCATCCGTGACCAGCAGAAGGCGATGCTGAAGAACAAGACGGCCGCCTTCTGCCGCATCGAGTGGGAGGTCAATGGCAGCAAGGCGGAGGGCCGCAAGCAGACCGAGCGGACCCTGAAGCTGATGCTTCGGGCCTTCAACGGCGAGGCGGACGCATGCGTCGCCAAGGTCACTTACAAGAACATCAAGGCCATGGAGGCGCGCATCCAGAAGGCCGCCGAGGTCATCAGCGGCCTCACCGAAATCCAGCAGTGCTTCATCTCCGACAAGTACGTGGACCTCAAGCTGGAGGAACTTCGCCTGGCCCACGAATACGAGGAGAAACGGAACGAGGAGAAAGAGGAGCAGCGGCGCATCCGCGAGCAGATGCGCGAGGAGGAAGCCGCGCAGCGCGAGCTGGAGCGGGCGAAGCTCGAAGCCGAGAGAGAGGCCCGGCGCGACGAAGAAGCCCTGCGCAAGGCCCGCGCCGAACTCGAGAAGAGCAAGGGCGCCGAGCAGGAGAAGCTCATGGAACGCATCGCGGAACTGGAGCGCCGGGTGGCAGAGGACCAGGAGCGCACGCGGGTCATCTCCCAGGCACAACTGACTCGCACGGGCCACGTCTACGTCATCTCCAACATCGGCTCCTTCGGCGAGGACGTCTACAAGCTGGGGATGACGCGGCGCCTCGTGCCCCAGGACCGCATCGACGAACTGGGAGACGCCTCCGTCCCCTTCGAGTTCGACGTCCACGCCATCATCCGCACCTCGGATGCGCCGGCGCTGGAAACGGCCCTGCACCGCACTTTCGCGAGCAGACGCATCAACCGCATCAACGAGCGCAAGGAGTTCTTCCGCGCCACGCTGGATGAGATCGCCCAGGCCGTGCGCGAACACCACGGCGAGTTCGAGCTGACGCGCCTGGCCGAGGCCGAGGAGTATCGCAAGACGCTCGCTATCCTTGAGGAGGAGCGCGGAGTGGCACCGGGAAGCAAGTCCGCCAATGTTCCCCTGGAGCGTGCTTTCGCCTGAGCTCCAGGAAACGACCGCGAGGGCTTGCGGCATGACTCCGGCGTCCAGGTCCGCCCCGGCTCACCGGCGGAAGCGGAATGAACGTTCCTTCCTCGGGTGAGGCCCCCCGGAGACGGCCCGTGACAGTTTTTCCCAGGCCACCCTATGACACGCACAGAACGCCCCCTGCGTCTTGAGTCAGCTGGAGGGTTCCGGCTTGTACCAACGGGAGCTCACCTCCAGCAGGTTCCCGACGCCTGCATCGGTCTCGCGAGACCGAGCCCGGAAGACCGGGTCGGCGAACTCGGGCCAGCGAAGGTGCATGACAGCCATCGCAGCGTTGGCGCGCACCTCGACATCCGGAGACTCGAGCCCCGCCCGGATGAGCCTGCTCGCCTCATCGTCATGTCGGTCGAGCGCCATTCCCAGCCGGACATAGGCTCCCGGGTCGCTGGCTCCCTCGTGGCGAACGGCGTCGAGCAGCTCCTCGACGGAGTACGTGGAGAACTGACGTCTCAGTCCGGTGGTCAGCAGCGCGCTGGTGTCCGGGTCCACCGCCGCTACATTCAGGTAGCGCGCGCGGCGGACATCATCGAGCGTGACGGTGATGATGAGGTTCGCATCCGCCACGTGCGTCCACGCAAAGACGACGACGCCGGGTGCCTGGTGCACGGCACCGTTGGAGACGAACTGCAGGTCCGGCGACTTCGCACTCCAGTCACGCAGGAGCCGGTCGACCGACTCCACCAGCTCGATATCGGGCGGCGGCGCTTTGAAGACCAGGGCTGCCATCGTGGCTCCTCCTCCAGGCGCTCAGGGCGTTGATGACGTCGCCTGCAGAAATCGATGGAGCTGCTCCGTGAGTTGCTCACCCGCTGCCCGCGCCTGGGCCGTATCCTGGACGTCCATACCGCGCACCGCCGTCATGAGCCAGCGCTCAAAGGCCCCTCCCACTTGCACCAGCGCATCGCCGCCAGTCACGACGAGCAGCCGCGTCTGGTCCTGCCTCAGCGCCTGCAGGAGCGTATCGAAGGCGACCGCGTAGCTGCCCTGACGTACCCGCGTGGCTGCGTTCGCGAGGGAGGGTTGACCTCTCTGGAAGCGCCGGAATGCGGCCTCGCCCTGCACCGCCGAGCCGCCGGTCGCCATACCGGCCGGGCGGCCGTAGGTGATGTCGCTGGCGGAGAGCACACCGGCCTGATGGAGCGTGGACGTCACCTGAAGGGCGGGCTGACCGCCTGGCGTGCGGGCGCTCTCAAGTACACGCAGACCCCTGATATCGGGCGTCTCGACGCCTGACTCCATCAGCCGGTTCACCGACTGGAGACCATAGGGCGGCATGTAGTTGAAGCTGGTATGAGGGTCATAGTTGGGATCGTTGGGGATTGGCGCAGGTTGGCCCGGGAGATGTCCCGCGGCATAAGCTCCCAGCGTCGGCACCAGGAAGTTCTGTCCTCGGGGCGGCCCTCCGCCAGCGGGTATCCTCACCTCCGTGGAATAGCCCTGCACTGTCGGGTCGAAGAGCTGTTGTCGTTGAACCCGCTGCCCCCTGGCTAGCGGAGGGGGCTGGAGCGTCACGGCACCTGAACGGATACGGTCCCCGAGCAGGTTGAACTGCTCGGGGCTCAGCGCGGTGGGAGCGGTCTGGCCGCTCCGAACCGCGGCCTCCGCCTCCCCGAGTTGCTGGGCGAAGCGCGACGATGATGGCGAAGCAGACCCGAGTTCCCGCAAGAAGCGGGTGCGTGCGGCCACCAGCCGCACCTCCAGCTCCCGCCCGATGAGTACCTCCCGGAAGTTGTACATCGGAGCGGTCGGGTTGATGGCCGCCACGAGGCGCTGCCCCACGACGGACAGGGAGGTCAGCCGGTACTGGCGCTGCCAGACCGCGAGCCGGACCGCCAGCAGTGAGCGCGGGATGCCGCGCCGCAGTAGCGGTGCAATTCGCGGCCGCAGCTCGCGAACCGCGCGGTCCAGGTCGCGCTGCTTCTCTTCGGGAGTGCGCGTGTCCGTCCCCCGGACGGTGCTAGCGATGAACCGCCCCAGCCGCCGCGCCTGCGCGACAATCCAGTCCACCACCCTGTCCAGCGCCCGGTCGATGGGCTGACGCACGCGGTTGACCACGTTCGTCACCGCATCGCTCACCCGCCCCAGCCCGGCGATGCGCGCCAGGAAGCTGATGACCAGCGTGAGCAGGCCGGCCATCGTCTGCTCGACGCGGTTGGCCGCCGGGCCAATCGCGCCACTCGCAATCGCCGCGAGCGAGTCGATGACGGACGCCGCCACCTGGGCGATCTGCCGCATCCGCTCCACGAAGAACATCACCGTGTTGTAGGTGGCGATGATGGCCTGGATGAACGCGCCCGCCGGGTTGAGGCTCGTCACCAGGCGCGTAATCGCCGCCTGCACCACCCTGTCCCGCACGAAGGTCATGACCTGCTCCATGACCATCTCGCGCAGGTTGGACAGGCTCTGCTGAATCTGCTCCCACGCGGCGGCGGGCCCCTGGGTGACGAGCGTCCGGACGATGTCGAACGCCGTCTCCATCGCCCGCACGGCCGTCTCGCCCACGGCCCGCACCAGCTTCTGGCGGATGTTCTGCCAGGTCAGCCCCAGCACGCTGAGGACGAACTTGAGAATCTCCTGCAGGTTGAAGCCCTGCGGAATGTAGATGCCCGCCCCGCTCATCGCCCCGGTGAGCCAGCCGATGAGCGAGCCGCGCAGGTGCGTGAGGAACCGGGCCGCGAACTGCCGCAGGCCCTGGAGCCCCGCGCGCACCAGGTTGCCGACGAAGCCCATCGGGTTGCGGAGAATCGTCCGGAACGTCTCCGCCGCCCGCCGCAGGTACGGCATCACCCCGGGCGCGACGACGGAGAAGATGATTTCCAGCAGGTTCCAGACGGTGTTGCCCGCCCAGCTCAAGAACCCGCCGATGAAGCCGCCGAACGCGCTCGCCACCCGGGCGAACGCGCGCGGCAGCAGCACGATGTCCGCAATCTCCAGCGAGCGCAGCGCCGAGAGGAACAGCCCGGGGACCTGCCGGACGAAGCCCGTCAGCCCGCCGAGCGCGCCCTGGAACCACGCCCACGCGCGGCTCACCGCATTGGCGCGCTTGAGGTTGTTCCAGATTTCCTCCTGGCCGATGAGCTTCATGAAGCCGCCAATCAGCGTCTCGGCATTGCGCGGCACGGCCTCGCCGGTAATCGGGTCTCTGCCGAGCACGGCCTTGAGCAGGTCGTAGCCGCGAGTGCCCTCGGCCAGCCGGGCCAGGGGGCGGAGAATCGCGTCCTTCACCAGCTGGACGATGCCGCTCACCATGGCGCGGGCGGTGCTGATGATGCGGTCGATGGGCTCCGTGAAGATGCGCCGGGCGCGCTCCCACACGCCTCCCGGGTTGAGGAAGTCGCGCAGCCCCAGCGAGTCGATGAAGCGGCTGACGGCCGCCCGGAAGACACTCCCGGTCATCCCGAGCGACTGAATCTGCTGCTCCACCCACGTGCCCGCGCGCTCGAAGACGCCATGGGTGTCGAGCGCCCGGGTGATGAGCCCGCCGCCGGGCATGAACTCCACCACGGCCCGGAGGATGTTGGCCGCGCTCCGGTCCACGCGGCTCATGTTGATGGGGTTCACCCCCAGGACGATGGTGAACATCCGGAAGCCGGGGATGTTGTTCGCCCGGCCGGCGATGAAGTCGAGCACATCGCCCAGCCCCAGCCGCTGCACGCCGGGGCCCTGGGTGCGCTCGTTGACGCGGAACGACGCACCACTCGCTGCGGCCTGGGACGCGTGGTCCGCCTCGCGCTCGTGGGGCCCGCCCTGGCCGGGGGCCGACCTCTGCACCGCGGGAGCCGACTGCTGCTGCACGACGTGCGCGAGCTCGTGCGCCAGCAGCCGGACATCCGTGGCCTGCTCACGGCGTCCCAGGAAGATGTGGTTGCCGTACGTGAAGGCCCGCGCGGACAGGCCCTCGGCCGCCTTCCCCGCGCGCGTATCCGCGTGGACCCGCACCGCGCCCAGGTCGACCCCGAAGCTGGCCTCGGCGGCCTGCCGCACGGCGGGCGCCAGGGGCTCTCCGCCCTCGGGCGCACCGGACATGGGGACGACCTGCAGCGGAAGCGCGGCCCCGGCCCCAGCGGCACGGGCCTGCGCGGAGCGGTCCGCCCCCTCCGGCGCCTGCCGCAGGTGCGCCATGGCTCGGGCGAGGCGAGGGCTGCTCCGGGCTCCCGGCCCCAGTCGGACGGCCGCGCCGCCTGGAGCATCAACAGAGGTCGCCACGGTCCCCGAGCGCGGAGGCGTCGAAGCGCGCGCGGGGGCCGCCGCGGGACCTCGAACCGGAGCGCGCGCGGGAGCGGGCATGCGTCATCCTCTCCCGGGAGCCTGACGAGCAGGACGCGCACGCGGGCCAGGGGACACGAAGGCGCGAGGCCTCAGCCCCTCTCGCATCGACTGCCGTGACTCCACTCCCCAGAGCACGCGCATGCCAGGAACCATAGGCAACCACGGAATCCGGTGTCGAACCGCGCCCGCCAGAACCTCCTTCGCTTCGCATTCTTCGTGACGTTCCGTCAACGCACCGCGTCCAACGCACCACGCCCCGAGGACGAGGCGCCGGCGTCACGGCGCCATCGGCCGAGCGAGCAGCCGACAGCTCGTTGGCATTCCAATGAGCAACGTCCGTCCGGACGCGGACAGCGGCTTCGCCCGCGGGCGCTGGGAGGGAATACGAAACGTGGCATGTTGCGCCCCCCATGGCTGTCAGCGTCTTCGACCTCTTCAAGATTGGCATCGGTCCCTCCAGCTCCCACACCGTCGGGCCCATGCGCGCCGCGCGCACGTTCGCCCTGCGGCTCGAGGAGGGCGGCAAGCTGGAGCGGCTCTCCAAGCTCAAGGTGGAGCTGTTCGGCTCGCTGGGCGCCACCGGCAAGGGGCACGGCAGCGACAAGGCGGTGCTGCTCGGCCTGCGCGGAGAGACGCCCGAGGGCGTGGACGTCGAGTCCATTCCCGCCGTCGTCGCCCGCTGGCGCACCGAGGGCCGCGTGGCCCTGCTGGGCAAGCGCGACGTGACGTTCCGCGACGGCGAGCACCTGGTGATGCACCGCCGCCGCACGCTGCCCTACCACCCGAACGGCATGCGCTTCTCCGCCTTCAGCGCGGACGGCGCGGAGCTGGACGCCCGCGTCTACTACTCCGTGGGCGGAGGCTTCGTGGTGGACGAGACGGCGGCCGCGGGCCAGGACCCGCTGCGCCCGGACATCACGCCGCAGCCCTTCCCCTTCCACTCCGCCGCCGAGCTGCTGGCGCACTGCGAGCGCGAGCGCCAGCCCATCAGCGCCCTCATGCTGGCGAACGAGAAGACGCTGCGGAGCGAGGAGGAGATTCGCGCCGGGCTGCTGCGCATCTGGGAGGTCATGCAGGCCTGCGTGCGCCGGGGCTGCTCCAGCGGCGGCATCCTCCCCGGGGGCCTCAAGGTGGAGCGCCGCGCCGCGGCCATGTACCAGCGACTGCTCAGCCGTCCCGAGGCCGGGCTCACCAACCCGCTCACCGTGCTGGACTGGGTGAACCTCTACGCGCTCGCAGTGAATGAGGAGAACGCCGCTGGCGGCCGCGTCGTCACCGCGCCCACCAACGGCGCGGCGGGCATCATCCCCGCGGTGCTGCACTACTACTGGCGCTTCGTGCCGGGGGCGAACGACGACGGCGTGGTGCGCTTCCTCCTCACGGCCGGCGCCATCGGCGTGCTGTACAAGGAGAACGCCTCCATCAGCGGCGCGGAGGTGGGCTGCCAGGGAGAAGTGGGCAGCGCATGCTCCATGGCGGCCGGCGCGCTCACCGAGGTGCTGGGCGGCACGCCGCTGCACGTGGAGAACGCGGCGGAAATCGCCATGGAGCACAACCTGGGGCTCACCTGCGACCCCATTGGCGGGCTCGTGCAGGTGCCGTGCATCGAGCGCAACGCCATGGCCTCCGTGAAGGCCATCAACGCCTCGCGCATGTCCCTGTCCGGCGACGGGCGGCACTTCGTCAGCCTGGACAAGGTCATCAAGACCATGCGCGACACCGGCCGCGACATGAAGGACAAGTACAAGGAGACCGCGCGCGGCGGCCTCGCCGTCAACGTGCTGGAAGTGGCCAACCTGAGCGTCGGCCTCCCGGAGTGCTGACGGCACACCCGCCTGGGAAAATTCGCATGACGCCGGACTGACCCGGCGCCTCAGGCGGCAACACCGCGGGGTCGGGTTGTGAACTCCGCAAGCAAGCGGATAGATGGGGATTCGCGGGTACGCGCCGCAGTGCAGCGCGACTCAGCGACTGCAAGGAAATCCCCCCATGACACTCATCTCGTTACGGCCCCCCCGGGTCATCCAACGCCTGCGCGCCTGCCTGACAGCGGCGCTCGCTGTCGCGCTCCTCACCCTCCCCACGGGGAGCGCGCTGGCCCAGCCGACGTTCTCCATCTTTGCCCCCAGCAGCACGCCCGCGGTCGCCTCGGTGACCAACGACTTCAGCGCCGTGGAGCTGGGCGTGAAGTTCAAGGCGGACGTGGACGGCGACATCATCGGCCTCCGCTTCTACAAGGGCGCGGCCAACACCGGCACCCACGTGGGCCACCTGTGGAGCGCCACCGGGCAGCTCCTGGGCACCGCCACCTTCGTCAACGAGACGGCCTCCGGCTGGCAGGAGGTAGCGCTCTCCACGCCGGTGCCCGTCACCGCCGGCACCACCTACGTGGCCTCGTACCATGCGCCGGGCGGCGCCTATGCGTTCACCAGCGGCGGGCTGGTGGCGGGCGCGGATGCGCCCCCCATGCACGCGCTCGCGGGCCCCGCCAACGGCGGCAACGGCGTCTTCAGCTACGGCCCGTCCGGCACCTTCCCCAACAACAGCTTCGGTGACGCCAACTACTGGGTGGACGTCGTCTTCCGGCCCGCCGCGCCCGTCACCATCTGGCCGGCGACCGCCACGCCGGCCGTCGCCTCCGTGACGAATGACTTCAGCGCCGTGGAGCTGGGCGTGAAGTTCCAGGCGGACGTGAGCGGCAACGTGCTGGGCATCCGCTTCTACAAGGGCACGAGCAACACCGGCACGCACGCGGGCCACCTGTGGAACGCCGCGGGCCAATTGCTCGCGGGCGCCACCTTCGTCAGCGAGACGGCCTCCGGCTGGCAGGAGGTGACGTTCTCCAGCCCGGTGGCCATCGCCGCCAACACCACCTACATCGCCTCGTACCACGCGCCCAATGGCGCCTATGCCTTCGACAACACCGGCCTCGCCAGCGGCGTGAACAACCCGCCCCTGTACGCGCTGTCCGGCATCAGCAGCGGCGGCAACGGCGTCTACAAGTACGGCGCCTCGGGCTCCTTCCCCACGGACAGCTTCGGAAACTCCAACTACTGGGTGGACGTCGTCTTCCAGGCCACGGGCGCGCCGCCGCCTCCGCCGCCTCCGACCGGCAACGCGCTCACCCTCTTCCCCGCGAGCGCCACGCCGGGCACCCCCACGGCCACCGACACGGTCTCCATCGAGGTCGGCGTGAAGTTCCGCGCGGACGTGGACGGCAAGGTGAAGGGCATCCGCTTCTACAAGGGGGTGGGCAACACCGGCACGCACGTGGGTAACTTGTGGAGCGCCACGGGCCAGAACCTGGCCAGCGCCACGTTCGTCAACGAGACCACGGTGGGCTGGCAGCAGGTGCTGTTCTCCAGCCCGGTCTCCATCACCGCCAACACCACCTACGTCGCCTCGTACTTCGCGCCGTCCGGTGGCTATTCCTTCGACCTCAACGCCCTCGCCAGCGGCGTGGACACGCCGCTCCTGCACGCGCTGCCCGGCACCACCAGCGGCGGCAACGGCGTCTTCACCTATGGCGCGCTGTCCACCTTCCCCACCAGCAGCTACCAGAACACCAACTACTGGGTGGACGTGCTCTTCGAGACCAACGGTCCCCCGCCCCGCCCGGGTGTCACCGGCTCCGGCCCCGTGCTGGTGGCCACCGACCCGGGCAACCACTTCACCGACTACCTGAAGGAAGTCCTCAAGGCCGAGGGCGTCACCACGTTCGCCGCCACCGACGCCGGCAACATTGGCGCCTCGGTGTCGCTCAATGACTACAAGGTGCTCATCCTCGGCGAGGCGACGCTGAGCGCGGCCCAGGTGACGCTGGTCACCAACTGGGTGAGCGCGGGCGGCAGCCTCATCGCCATGCGTCCTTCGGCCAACCTGGACGCGCTGCTCGGCCTCAACCCGTCCTCGGGCACGCAGGACGACGGCTACTTCCTGCTCGACACCACCCAGGCGCCGGGCGCGGGCCTCACCGCGGAGACGATGCAGTACCACGGCACCGCGGACCTCCACACGCTGGTGACCGGCACGCGCGCCGTCGCCACGCTCTACTCCAACGCCACCACGCCCACGACCTACGCGGCCGTCACCCTGCGCACGGTGGGCAGCGGCACGGCCATCGCCTTCGCGTTCGACCTGGCGAAGTCCGTCATCTACACGCGCCAGGGCAACCCGGCGTGGCAGGGGCAGAACCGCGACGGCTCCAACATCGGTCCGGGCGCGCGCGCCAACGACATGTTCTACGGCAACGCGTCCTTCGACCCGAAGCCGGACTGGGTGAACCTGGGCAAGGTGCAGATTCCCCAGGCGGACGAGCAGCAGCGGCTGCTCGCCAACATGCTCCACCTGACGAGCGCCGTCCCGCTGCCGCGCCTCTGGTACTTCCCCAGCGCGAAGAAGGCGGTGGTGGTGATGACGGGAGACGGGCACCCGGGCGGCGCCATCGTTCAGCGCTGGCAGAACTACGTGACGGCCAGCCCCACCGGCTGCAACGTGGACGACTGGCAGTGCATCCGCGGCACCGTCTATGACTTCGTCGGCGGCCTCACCACGACCCAGGCCGCGGGCTACGTCGCCCAGGGCTTCGAGTACGCGCTCCACGTCAACACCGGCTGCGCCGACTACACGTCCACCTCGCTGGACCCGAACTTCTTCACCCCGCAGCTCGCGAGCTTCGCGTCGGCCTACCCGGGCATCCCCGCGCCCACCACCAACCGCACGCACTGCATCGTGTTCAGCGACTGGGCCACCCAGCCGAAGGTCTCCCTGAGCCACGGCATCCGGCTGGACACCAACTACTACTACTGGCCGGACTACTGGGTGCAGAACCGTCCGGGCCTGTTCACCGGCTCGGGCCTGGCCATGCGCTTCGCGGACGTGGACGGCACGCCCATCGACGTCTACCAACTCGCCACGCAGATGACGGACGAGTCGGGCCAGTCGTACCCGCTGCACATCGACACGCTGCTGGCCAACGCGCTCGGGACCCAGGGCTACTACGGCGCCTTCAACGCCAACATGCACGTGGACTCGGACCCGTCGGCGGGCGCCTCGGGCTCGGCGGCCATCATCGCCTCGGCCCAGCGCGAGGGCGTGTCCGTCATCAGCGCCAGGCAGCTCCTCGACTGGCTCGACGCCCGCGAGGCCACGAGCATGTCCTCCGTGGCCTTCACCGGCACGGCGCTCACCTTCACCGTGGCCACCCCGGCGCGCAACCTGTCGCTGATGGTGCCCACGCGCACGGCCACGGGCCTCACGCTCGTCTCCGTGAGCCGCAACGGCTCGCCGGTGACGACGGTGCCGCAGACCATCAAGGGCGTGGGCTTCGCGTTCATCAACGGCGCGCAGGCCGGTACCTACACGGCCACGTACAACTGAGTCGCTCCCCACCCTGTCCCACGGGGTGAGCAGGGCGGTCCGGCGCGGGGTTCCCGCGTCGGGCCGCCCTGTTTCTTCGCGGAGGGTGTGGGCCGCATCCCTGGAGAGTGGAACCCGACGTGGAGGGTGGCCTGTGCGCCAGGGTGCGTCTTGCGTTTGGTTGCCCGGCGGCCCTAAGACGCGCCCCGGCCCGCTCCCCCGCTGGGCCCCGTCCAAAGGAAACACACCCCATGCTCAAGAAGATTCTCGGTGGCCTCGCCGCCGCCATCCTGGTGCTGGTGGGCGTCATCGCCACGCGTCCCGTCGAGTACTCCGTGCAGCGCAGCGCCACCCTGCCCGTGCCGGTCGACGCGGCCTTCGCCGTGGTGAATGACCTCCGCCGGTGGGAGGAGTGGTCGCCGTGGGAGAAGCTGGACCCGCAGCAGAAGACGACGTACTCCGGCGCGGAGTCGGGCACGGGCGCCGTCGTCGCATGGTCCGGCAACGACCAGGTGGGCGAGGGCCAGATGACGATTCAGGAGAGCAAGGCCAACGAGCTCGTCCGCATCAAGCTGGACTTCATCAAGCCCTTCTCCTCCACCAGCACCACCACCTTCGCGTTCAAGCCCGCCGAGGGCGGCACCGAGGTGGTCTGGACGATGGCGGGCACCAACGACTTCATGGGCAAGGCCTTCAGCCTGTTCATGGACATGGACAAGATGGTGGGCGGGGACTTCGAGCGGGGCCTCGCCAGCATGAAGACGGCGGCGGAGGCCGAGGCGAAGAAGCGCGCCGAGGCCGAGGCCGCGCGCGTGGCCGCGGAGAAGGCCGCCGCGGAGAAGGCCGCCGCCGAGGCCGCCGCCGCCGCCATGGCGGCCCAGCCGGCCGAGGGCGGCGCCGCCGTCGCCGCGCCGACGCCGTGATTCACGGCTGACGTGAAGCACCCCGCGCCCCCGTGTCGGCCCTGGCCGCACGGGGGCGCGCTCGTTTCGTCATCAAGCGCGTGCTCGTGGACATTGCCCCGGGTGGAAGCGCGAGGCAGTGCACACTCGCTGACGCCTCGCGGACTCCGAGCCGCACCGACATACGAGGCGAGCGGTAGAGACCTCCCGTGCCGTCTTCCGGCACGTTCACCTCCCCGCTGGTGACAGGTCTTTATGCGACTGCGCAAAACCTCCGCGAAGAATCCCCCCACGTCCCTCAAGAGCGAGAGCCTGGAGCCCTACCGGATGCACTCGGAAGGACAGGTCCTCACCACGGACCAGGGGATTCCCATCTCCGAGACGGACAACTCGCTGAAGGCGGGCGTCCGCGGCCCCACGCTCCTGGAGGACTTCCACTTCCGCGAGAAGATGATGCGCTTCGACCACGAGCGCATCCCCGAGCGCGTGGTGCACGCGCGCGGCGCCGGCGCCCACGGCTACTTCCAGGTCTACAAGTCCCTGGAGAAGTACACGCAGGCGCGCTTCCTCACGGACCCGTCGCTGCGCACGCCGGTGTTCGTGCGCTTCTCCACCGTGGGCGGCTCGCGCGGCTCGGCGGACACCGTCCGCGACGTGCGGGGCTTCGCCACCAAGTTCTACACACCCGAGGGGAACTTCGACCTGGTGGGCAACAACATCCCCGTCTTCTTCATCCAGGACGGCATCAAGTTCCCGGACTTCGTCCACTCGGTGAAGCCCGAGCCGCACAACGAAATCCCCCAGGCCTCCTCCGCGCATGACTCGCTCTGGGACTTCGTCTCGCTCGTCCCGGAGACGACGCACATGGTGATGTGGCTGATGTCGGACCGGGCCATTCCGCGCAGCTTCCGGATGATGGAGGGCTTCGGCGTCCACACCTTCCGGCTGGTCAACGCGGAGGGCAAGGCGACGCTGGTGAAGTTCCACTGGAAGCCGCTGCTCGGCACGCACTCGCTCGTCTGGGACGAGTCCCAGAAGGTGTCCGGCAAGGACCCGGACTTCCACCGCCGGGACTTGTGGGAGGCGATTGAGGACGGGAACTTCCCCGAGTACGAGCTGGGCCTGCAGCTCATCCCGGAAGAAGACGTGCTGAAGTACGGCTTCGACCTGCTGGACGCGACGAAGGTGCTGCCGGAGGAGCTGGTGCCGGTGCAGCGGGTGGGCAAGCTGACGCTGGACCGCAACCCGGACAACTTCTTCGCGGAGACGGAGCAGGTGGCCTTCTGCGTGGCCAACGTGGTGCCCGGCATCGACTTCACGAATGACCCGCTGATGCAGGCGCGGCTGTTCTCGTACCTGGACACGCAGCTCACCCGGCTGGGCGGGCCCAACTTCGCCGAGCTGCCCATCAACAAGCCGGTGGCGCCAGTGCACAACCACCAGCAGGACGGCTTCGGGCGGCAGACGATTCCCACCAGCCGGGCCAACTATCATCCCAACTCGCTGGGCGGGGGCTGCCCGTTCCTGGCCAACCCCAAGCAGGCCTTCACGCACCTGCAGGAGCGCGTGGACGGGCGCAAGATTCGCCAGCGGAGCGCGAGCTTCGACGACCACTTCAGCCAGGCGACGCTCTTCTACAAGAGCCTGTCGAAGCCGGAGCAGGAGCACCTCGTCGCCGCGCTGGAGTTCGAGGTGGGCAAGGTGGAGCGGAAGGAGATTCGCGAGCGCGTCGTGAACCAGATTCTGGTGAACGTGGACCTGGAGGTTGCCACCCGGGTGGCACGCGCGGTGGGCGTCGCGCCGCCGAAGCCGGTCAAGCCGCCGAGGGCGGGGAAGAAGACGAAGACCCCGGTGGAGACGTCACCGGCCCTCAGCATGCAGAACACGCCGCATGACTCCATCAAGACGCGAAAGATTGCCGCGCTGGTGGCGGACGGCTTCGCGGGGAAGGAGCTGGCCCACGTGCGCAAGACGCTGGAGGGGCTGGGTGCGACGGTGGAGGTGGTCGGCCCCACGCTGAGCCCCGTCACCAGCCTGGAGGGCCAGCAGGAGGTGCCGCTGAAGACGTACCAGACGGCGTCCTCGGTGCTGTACGACGCCGTCTACGTCCCGGGCGGAGAGAAGAGCGTGGAGGCGCTGAAGCGGGTGCCGCTGGCGGTGGACTTCGTGCGCGAGGCCTTCGTCCACTGCAAGCCGCTGGCGCTCTCCGGCGAGGCCGCGGCGCTCCTCGACGCCGCGGGAGTGGCTCGGCTCGCGCCGCCGCCTCCGAAGAAGGGCGTGGAGGCGACGGTGGGCGTCGTGCGGAGCGTGAAGACGGAGACGAAGGGCTTCAGCCAGCTCTTCGCCGACGCCATCGCCGCGCACCGGCACTGGGCTCGCGAGGCGCCTCCGCCGGCATAGGCTCAGCCCGGCATCCGCCCCACGTAGAGCCCCAGCAGGAAGGCCAGCACGGCGAGGGTGAGCGCCCAGAACCCCGGGACACCCTTCCGCCGTGCAGAGGCCGAAGGCAGGACGCGCACCGCCGCCTGCTCCTCCGGGACGATGAGGCGGACCTTGATGACGGCCTTGATGAGCACCTCCTCCACGTCCTGGAGGAAGCGCTCGTACTCCTCGGCCTGCATCTCCAGGGGCTCGCCGTGGTGGGACTCGTACCGCTTCGCCACGCCCTCGAAGTTGCGCAGCTGCGCCTCGCGCTTGGACACGTCCACCCAGCCGCACATCACCGACGGCCCGGTGCCCTTCCGGGGCACCAGGGAGATGGCCTGCCGCGCCAGCTTCCCGCCCGCCGTGCTCGGCCCCTCCGGCTCGTCGATGCGCAGCACCCGGTGCGGCCCCCGCCCATACATCTTCGAGGACAGCGCGCTCCGGAGCTGCTCCGCCAGCAGCGCGGAGTGGTTGGCGAACATCGTCCGCAGCGCGGGAGACTCGTCCTCCGCCGCTGCGGCCTTCCCCTTCGCGGGCTCCAGCGGATTCAGGCGCACCACGCCCACCTTCTCCGGCGCCGCGCTCACCCGCTTCTCGCCGCCCTTCGCCAGCCAGCCCGTCGCCTTCGCCGCGCCCGTCTTGGCCGCGGGGGGCTTCTGGCTTGTCACCTCCGTGCGGACGTCCGCCGGGGGCTTCTGGCTCCGGACGTCCGTGATGATGTCTCCCTGCGAGGGCCCCGCCGGCTCGGCGGCACGGCCGCGCGGCTTGCCGGCACGCGCGGGCTGCCCGTCCATGGGCCCCAGGCGCGTCGCATTGGAATCGTCCACTCCCAGCGGTGCCATGCGCGTCTCGAGGGCGCCCGTCTCCAGCGGGGCCATGCGCGTCTCCTCGGCACGGGTGATGAGGGGGATGTCCGCCGTCGCGTCCTCCTCGGAATGAGTGAGGAGCGGGATGTCCCGCGTCGCGTCCGCGTCCTCCTCCGGCGCGATGCGTGTCTCATCGGAGCGCCCCGGATTGGCGGCCCTCCTCTTCCCGTTGGACATGTCCGTTCCTCTCCCGGCCGAGCATACTTCAAGGCCGGGCGGGCTCCCGTAAACGGCTCCCGGCCACCGTTCTCAAGGCACCAGCCGCACCGTGAGGCTGCGGGCGTCGGAGCGCCCCCGGTCATCCACGGCGCGCACCATCCAGGTGCCCGGCCGGGCCGTCCAGTGCAGCGGCTCACCGCGAGGCGCGGTGCCCACGAGCTGCTCGTCCACGAACCAGAAGACGCGGCGCACGTCCGCGTCCGTCACCACGGCCAGCGGCACCGTCTGCGGCCCGGGAGCGGAGGCCCGCAGGCTGTAGTCCACCCCGTCCTCCGGCGTCGTGATTTGCGGCGGGGTGCCCTCGCTCGCGGACTGCTCCAGGCCGCAGCTCGTGTCCTCCGCCGGGGGCACGCGACGCGGCAGGCCCGCCTTCTGGAACAGGCGCAGCAGGTCCGACGGCCAGAACTCGAACACCTCCGCGCGGGTGGAGGGCCCGGGCGCGCAGGCCCGCAGCCCCGTGCGCGTGTCCACCAGCACCTCGCGGTGCACGTCGCAGGCGCGGATGGGCGAGGTGCCCGGGACGAACCAGGTGCTCACCTTCCGGTGGCAGTGCGGCCCGGGGATGCCTCCGGACAGCGCGCACACATGCACGCGGCTGACGCCGGGCGGAGGCGACGGCTGGACACGCCGCACGTCCGGGTCCTTTGCACGCACCGAGTCCACCAGCTCGAACATCAGCGGCGCGGCGGCCGTCTGCCCGACGAAGGCCGGGTTGGGCTGCGCATCGAAGTTGCCCACCCACACGGCCACGACGTACGGCCCCACCACGCCCACGCTCCACGCGTCCCGGAAGCCGGTGGAGGTGCCTGTCTTCCACGACACCGGCACCGTGTCCCGGGCCCACTCGGCGCGGAAGGACTGCGCGGGCCGGGGCCCCTTCGCCAGCGCGTCCAGCACCATGAAGCTGGCCTCGGCGCTCAGCAGGCGCACGCCCTCGTCGCGGGGCGCGTCCACGCCCAGGCGCAGGGGCCGCAGCACGCCGCCATTGGCGAGCATGGCGTACAGCTCCACCAACTCCGCCATGGTGACGCCAGCGGAGCCCAGGGCCAGGGACAGGCCGTAGTGCTCCTCGGCGCGCAGCCCGCCGATGCCTGCCTGACGGAGGAAGCCGTACAGGCCGGGGGGACGGAGCTGCTGTGCCATCGCCACCGCGGGGATGTTGCGGCTGCGCACCAGCGCGTCCTCCGCCGCGAGCGGTCCGACGAACTCGCCGTCGAAGTTCCCCGGGTCATACCCGCGGAAGCCGGTGGACGAGTCCTTCAGCATCGTGCGCGGATGGAGCAGCCCCTGGTCGAAGCCCAGCCCGTAGATGAAGGGCTTGAGCGCCGAGCCCGGCGAGCGCCGCGCCTGCGTGCCATCCACCTGCCCGTCGATGCTCTCCTCGAAGAAGTCCGCCGAGCCCACCGCCGCTCTCACCTCCAGCGAGCGCCAGTCCACGAGCATGGCCACGGCGTTGCGGATGCCCACCTCGCGCCGCCGCTCCACGTACTGCCGCACGTGCCGCTCCAGCAGCCGCTGCAGGGACAAGTCCAGCGTGCTCCTCACACTGGAGCCCGCGGGGCTGGCGCGCAGCGCGCGGCCCACGAAGTGCGGCGCGAGGAAGGGCAGGTCCTCCGGCGTGCGCACCGGCAGCGGCATGGCCAACAGGGCCCGGCGCTCGGCGTCCTCCGGGTGCGGCACGAGCCACCGCTCGAACAGGCGCAGCCGCGCCGCCGTCAGCGCCCCGGCATCGCGGCCCGGGTCCCTGCGCGCGGGGCTCTGCGGGACGACGGCCAGGGTGAGCGCCTCCGCCAGCGACAGCCGCTCCACGTCCTTCGAGAAGTAGACGAGGCTGGCCGCGCCCACGCCCTCCACGTTGCGGCCATACGGGGCGAGGTTGAGATACGCCTCCAGAATCTGGTCCTTGGAGTACGTGCACTCCAATTGGAGCGCCCGCAGCATCTGGAAGATTTTGCCCGCGGGCGTGCGCGACTCGATGCCGTAGCGGATGCGCGCCAGCTGCATGGTGAGCGTGGAGCCGCCCATGCGGCGCCCGCCCGTGAGGTAGGTGCTCCAGACGGCGCGGCCCAGCGCCACGGGGTTGACGCCGAAGTGCTCACGGAAGTGCTGGTCCTCGTGGAGCAGCGTGGCCTCCACGAGCGCCGGAGGGATGCGCTCCAGCGGCACCCAGAGCCGGTACTTCTCGTCCGGCGACAGGGTGAGGCGCAGCAGCCGGCCCTCGCGGTCGAACACCGCCTGCGAGAAGCCCAGCTCCTCGCGCAGCGGCGGCCGGGGCACCGCGGCGTACAGCACCGCGAGCCCCAGCACCGCCAGCAGCCACCGCCGCAACCTCCGGGGGTTCACGGCTTGCTCACCGTCACCGTCGTGCCGACCGAGCGAGCACGCACGCCACGGTCATACATGCCCTCGGCGAAGGCCGGCGGCATCACGAACTTCCCGGTGTTGGTGGCCTTGATGCGGTAGATGTACTCGGTGACGCTGGAGCCCACCGTGCCGTAGAGCACCACCCGGTCCTCGCGCACGTCCACGTACTCGGGCGAGAACGACGAGCGGTCGCTGCCCACCGGGGGCACCCAGCCGCCCGCGACGGGCTCGGGCTCGGCGTAGGACCGCTCCGCCCCCTCGCCCTCGTCATTGGCGTCCTCGGAGGACTCGCTGGACTCCTCCTCGGAGGAGGGCGCGGCCGGCTTCTCCATCACCACCTCGAAGCCGCCCGGTAACAGGTCGGTGATGGCGACGTGGGAGGTATTGCCCTCGAGCGCGCGCAGCTTCAGATGGACCTCCACCTCGCCGCCCAGCGGCACCTCCGTCACCACCTTGCCGTCCAGGTCGCGCAGCTCGCGCTGCACCTCCAGCTTCTGGATGAGAGGCTGGGTCGGCAGCTCCAGGTCGTAGCCCGCCTGCGTCACCTGGAAGAAGAGCGGCGCGTCCGTCGGGCCCTGCACCCGCACGCCGGAGGCCGCCTCGGAGAAGGACACCTGGGGGAAGAGCCCGTCGGGCAGCGTGAGCGGGCGGAGCGCGTCCGCCACCTTCTCCAGGATGGCCGCGCCGCTGCGCGACGGCATCCCCTGCGCACCCAGCGCCTGGGCGTACGCCTCCAGGCCGAGGATGGCGTACGAGGAGGACAGCGAGTTGAAGCGCTCCTCGGCGATGGGCTTCGTCATGGTGACCAGCATCTCTCCGCTGACGTCCTTGAGCCGCTCCGGGAAGTGGCGCGAGAGGAGGTAGAGCACCTGCGAGTCGTAGACGAGCCCGTCATAGAGGGAGTGGTAGTCCGCCTCCTGCGGCTGGCCGATGCGGACCTTCTTCAGCGCCTTCTCCGCCTCCTTGTCCTGCTTGAGCAGCTTGTAGGTCGCCCCGAGGTACGCGGCCGTCAGGTCCGTGGGCCACTGCTCCGCGGCATTCGCATCCAGCCACTCGCGCAGCGACTCCACCGTCTGGCGCGACACCTTTCCGTTGCGGGCGAGCACGTAGTGCGCGTAGGCCATGGCACGCGCCTGGGCCAGGTCGGAGGCCTGGTGCGCCACCAGCGTGGTCAGCCACGTGAGGCCCCGGTTCAGCAGCTCCGGGGACACCGCGAAGCCGCGCTCCTTCGCCTCGGTGAGGAAGTGCAGCGCGTAGACGCTCGGCACCGTGGGCGCGTACGCGTTGGCCGCCCACAGGCCAAAGGCGCCCTCCTCGTTCTGCCGGGTGCGCAGCGTCTGGAGCGCGGTGGCGAAGGAGGCCTCGGCCACCTGCGGCCCCTGCCCCAGCAGCTCGCGCCGGCCCTTCAGCACCACCGCCGGGAAGGCGCGGCTGACGAGCTGCTCGGTGCACCCATAGGGGTACTTCTCCAGGTACGTGGACAGGCCGCGCGCCAGGCCCAGCGGCAGCGGCGAGGCGCTCACCTCCAGCGTCCGGTAGGCGCCGTACAGCTTCCGGGGCACCGCCACGTCCGCCTTGCCATCCTTGAGGTGGCCGCCCACCACGGAGGTGAGGAAGGGCACCGGGGGCCGCACGCTCAGGTCCACCGACTGCTTCACCCGCTCCTTGCCCATGGACGCGGTGAAGGCCAGCGTCCCCGAGCCGAGCACCGACTTCGCCCGCACCCGGAAGGTGGTGCTCGCCTCGCGGCCCTCGTCAATCTTGAGCGGCCGCTTCACCTCGTCCAGCACCTCCAGGTGCTCGGACGTCTTCAGCTCCAGCACCACCTCCGCACCCTTGCCGGAGCCCTCCAGGCTGTTGGCCACCGCCACGCCCACGTTGAACTCGTCTCCGGGCGCCACGAAGGTGGGCACGCTGGGCGTAATCACGAACGGGCCGCGGATGACGGCGCGCTTGCTCGCGGCGCCCACGGACTCCGCGCCCACGGCGACGGCCATCACCCGCAGCTCGCCGTTGAAGAAGTCCGGGACGTTGTAGACGAGGTCCCTCTCTCCCTCGTCGATGTCGACGACGCCGGACCAGTACGCCACCGGCTTGTCGCGCTTGCGCTTGAAGGGGTTCAGGTTCTTCCCAATCGCGGCGGCGCCCTCGTCGTCGCCACCCATGGCGGACACCGCCTTGGACACGGAGAACTCCGGCAGCAACAGGTCCAGAATCTGCCCGGTGCTCACCTCCAGCGCGCGCTTCTTGAAGAAGTGCGCCAGCGGGTCCGGCGTCTGGTAGCCGGCCACCTGGAGGATGCCCTCGTCCACCGCGAACACCACCACCTTGCCCGCGCGGTTGCCCTTGTAGCGGATGCGGTACGGCTCGCCGGGGCGGGCCTTGTCCGCGCTGGTGAGCGTCACCTGCAGCGCGCGGCTGTTCTTGCTCACGGAGAACGGCACCACGCCATAGCTCAGCGGGCTCATGAAGATTTCCTGCGAGTCCATGGCGCGGACGAACGTCACGTTGACGTAGCCATTGCCCTCCAGGCCCGGCGGCAGGCGGATGCTCTGGACGGTGCTGGTGGCGTCCGTCTGGAACCACTTCCACGCGTAGACGCGGTCTCGCTCAATCGTGATGAGGCCCGCGCCGGTGTACGGCGCCTTGATGCTCAGCTCGATGTCGTCGCCCGGCGCGTAGTCCGCCCGGGAGAGCTTCACCTCCAGCTCCGCGTTCTTCTCCAGCGTGCGCGTGAGGTTGGCCTGGCCGGCCACCGAGTACTCCACGCGGCTGAGCTCCGTGCCCTCCGCGTCCTTCACCACCACCACGAAGTCCCCGGGCTGCTCGGTGGACAGCGCGTACTTGAAGCCACCCTCCCCCAGCGGCAGCTCCCGGGTGCGCACCGAAATGTCGCGGCGGATGGACTGGTAGCGATACGTGCCGTTGGACTGCTGCGTGAGCACGGACACCCAGCGCCGCTCGATGAGCTCCGCCTTCAGGCCCTGCACCGCCACCTTTCTCAGCGAGGGGTCCACGGCGATGAAGTCCACCGAGCGCGCGGAGCCCTGGCCCAGGTAGTACAGGCCGCCGTCCGGCTTGAAGCCGACGAGGTACGGCAGCGGCGACACCAGCAGGGACGCCTCGGAGGACACGCCCCGGCCGCCCTCCGCTTCGTAGCCCTCCGCGAGGAAGGACACGCGCCAGGTGGCCTTCTCGAACTTCTCCAGGCCCAGCGCCATCTCCACCTCGCCATTCTCATCGGTGGTGGTCTCCTCCAGGCGCTCGGTGAAGCTGCGCGGGGCGCGCAGCGGGTCATGGAAGAGGTAGCCGGGGTGCTTGCGGAAGCTGGGGTACGCGGGGGTGAGGGACACCTCGGCGGACACGCGCCGGTCCGCGGCGGGAATGCCGAAAAGGTTCTTCAGCGACACCAGGCCCTTGAGGTCCTTCGGAGGCACCCAGCCCTCGGTGCGCTCGGCGCTGAAGCGGGTGGTGATGCGCATGCGGTCCGGCAGGAACTCCTCCACGCGCACGGTGGTGGAGCCCAGCAGGCTGCCCCGGTGGCCGTCCTTCACCACGTACAGGTTCACCTGGTAGTTGCCCGTGGGGGACGTCTCCTCCGTCGTGTACTGGAGCCCCTCCAGCCCGACGGCGGAGAGGGAGAGCTTCTTCTTGTGCACCTCCAGGCCGCGCGGGTCGATGACGGCCGCCTCCAGGGGAACGCCGGTGGGCGGGCGGCTCCAGTCGGCCGCCTTCACCACCAGGGCCACGTGGAAGGTGTCCCCGGGGCGGTAGAGGCCGCGGTCGGAGAAGAGGAAGGCGGAGAGCCGGTCCGGCGAGGCGCCGCTCTCCACGCCACCCACGTCGAAGCGGCTGAAGTTGAGCTGCCGGTCGTACCGGTTGATGGGGAGGAAAGCGAAGTCCTCGCCCTTGCGCGCCAGGTACACCAGGGGCGTCCGCTCGCGGACGAAGTCCGTCAGCTTCGGGAAGGCCACGTGGCCGTCCGGGCCCGTGGTGGCGCTCACCACCGGCAGGCCGTTCTTCCCCAGCACGCTCACCGTCACGCCCTCGGCGGCCTGGCCCGCGCCCAGGCTCTGCACGAACACGTCATGCGAGCCATCCGCGTTGTCCTTCACCACCAGCCCCAGGTCCGTCACCAGCAGCAGTCGGGCGTCTTCCTTCCCGGTGGCCTCATCGTGGTGGGGGTCCCAGCTCTGCACCTTGAAGAAGAACAGCCCGCGCCGTGAGGACGGGTCATTCTCCGGCGTGAGGTAGGGGGCCAGGTCGAAGGCGGCGTACTGCGCCTTGCCACGGCCGGCGCCCTCCAGCGGACGCACCTCGGAGAAGCTCTCGGAGATGTTCTCCTCGTTGAACTGGTACGAGTTGAACTCGGGGTGGGTGAAGCGCCCCTCCGTCTGTGTCACCAGGTGGTTGATCTGCTCCGGCAGCACGCGGCTGAGCGAGAAGCGCAGCGCCTTCACGTCGCGCGACAGCACGGTGACCTTCTTCTCGCCCGCGAGGCTGAGCAGCGCGCCCTCGTGCAGGATGCTCACCTCTTCCGGGAAGGGCTGCACCCGGAGGAGCGTGTTGAACGTTTCGGCCAGCACGTAGCCGCCCGCCGACTGCGTGCCCTTGTTGAGCCGGGCATAGAGGGTACGTCCCACGTCCGCGCGGATGCGGAAGCTGTGCAGGGTGGCGTGCTCCCTGTCCGTGGGCAACGCGTCCAGCTTCAGCCGTGCGGAGGCGGGCAGCAGCTCCTCGCCGATGTCCGCCACGCCGTAGTCGGTCCACGCGGCGCCGGCCACCAGGGGATGGCCGTCCTTCGCGGGCCGGTCCTCGGGGAGCGTCCAGACCTGGAGGTGCTTCCGCAGCTCCGCCTCGGTGACACCCGTGGAGAGGTTGACCACCAGCACCTGCTCCGGCTCGTGACGCTCGTTGTTCACGAGCGACACCTCGGTCCCCGTCACATGGAAGTACGTGTACATGCCGGGAATGGAGACGTTGCGCTCCAGCTTGCTCTTCGTGGCTTCACCGCCCCGCGCCGCGCGCACGCCCGGCTCCACCGTCAGCGTCATGGGGGTGTTGTTCGCCGGAATCGGGATGAGGTCCGACTGGATGAAGGCCTGGCCCTTGAACTTGTCGTAGGTGACGTTGAACGGGAAGCCGTCGGAGCCTCCACCGAGCAGCCCGCGCTTCTCCTCGCCCATCCGCAGCGAGAGGTTGCGCACGAGCGTCGCCGGGTCCACCGCGTGGGAGAAGGCCACCGTCGCCACCACGCGCTTCTCCTTCGGATTGCGCGGGTCCTCGTAGAACTGGAGGTCGGTGATGGTCGCGGAGAAGGGCGCGGACTGGAACGTCGTCTCGTACGCGTCGAGCAGGATGTGGCCCGGGAACAGCGTGCGGTCCAGGACGACCTTGTACTCCTGCCCCACCGCCCAGTCCGCCGTGGGGGTGAAGGTGAGCATCTTGTCATCGGCCCAGCGCCACTCGCCGGGGATGGCGGGCGTCAGGGTGATGCCGGCCGTGACGGGCTTGCCGATGGCCTCCAGGCGCGCCACCGAGCCGGTGAAGTGGAGGTACACCGCCCCGGGCTGAGGCTGCTCCTCCAGCCGGGTCAGCGGAGGGTTGGTGGCGGAGAGCGCGTAGCTCACCGGCTTGGGTCGGCTCTGGTACCAGCGGTAGCCGGCATCCGCGCCGAAGACGAGCAGCACCAGGGCGAGGAGGGAGAGCGCGAAGCGCTTGGGGTGCTCGCGGACCTTGCCTACGCCACGGCGCGCGAGGCCGGCGGTGGCGTGGCCCAGGAAGGCGGCCCAGGAAGGCGGGGTCCAGCGAAGCTCTCCGAATACGCGCGTGAGGAACCGCGGTCGGGGCGGGGTGGGTTCCGATTCGTTTGAGGACATGGGATGGGGTGCGGCACGAAGTGCCTGCCCGGCGAAGAGCAAGCAGGGGGCCAGCTACCCACGATGAAAGCACGACTCGGGCCAGGGATTGAAACGAGGGGCCGTGGGTGGCCAGCCACGGCCCCGTGTGCACCGCGAGCCACGCCGCCGCGAGCCACCGTGGCTGGCTGGCCGCTTGCTCGCTAGCGGGAGCCGGACGAGGTGGACGAGCCCGGCCACGCGGTGCGGAATTGCCGGTGCGAGCCATTCCCCGAGGGAGGCGCGGGCGTTGACGGAGGGGGTGCGGGCTGGACGGGAGCGAAGCTGTCCGGCGGGTCGTGCATCACCACCTCGGAGCGCGTCCCCAGCAGTCCGCTCGCCAAGAGCGCCCCCACGAGCAGCCCGCCCACGGACACGCCCGCGAGCGCCCACCGGAGCATGCGCCGCTTCGAGAGGGCCGGGGCCTCCTCGGCAACGCCCTGCCCCGCCGCCACGACCTCCGCCGGGACCTCCCGGGCCTCGGCCCCTGGAGCCTCGGGACGAGCAGACTCCACGGCCAGGACTGGCGAAGGGACTGGAACCCGGGCCGTACGCAGGGCCGCGAGTGCCTCCGCCGCGGAGCCGAACCGCTCCGAGCGCCTCGGTGCCAGCAACCGCCGGAGGAAGGCCCGGAACGGCTCGGAGCCCTGGACGTACTTCTCGAAGGACAGCGCCATCCCCTCGTCGAGCAGGTCCGCGGGCATCCGACCCGTGTGCGCATGGACCAGCGTGGCGCCCAGCGCATAGAGGTCGCTGGAGGGCTCCACCGTCCCACCGAGCTGCTCCGGCGGCATGTACCCGAAGGTGCCCACCAACGTGGAACCGTGCGTCACGTCCCGGGCCAGGTGCCGGGCCGCGCCGAAGTCCACCAGCGCCGCGCGCCCGTCCGGGCGGAGGATGAGGTTGGCGGGCTTCACGTCCCGGTGGATGAGCGCGGGCGTGCGCTGATGCAGGGCCTGGAGCGTCTGGAGCACCTGCTCCGCCAGCGTCCACGCCTCATCCTCGTCCAGGCGCTGCCGCTCAATCCGCTGGAGGAGCGACTCGCCCTCCAGGAACTCCTGCGCGAGGTAGAGCCGCGTGCCCACCCCGCTGCCCTCCTTGAAGCTCGCGACGAAGCGGGGAATGTCCGGGTGGCTCAGCGAGCGCAGCACGGCGGCCTCGCGCTCGAAGGCCTCCAATTGCTCCACGCCCGGGACCAGCGCGAAGAGCAGCTCCTTCAGCGCCACCCTCCTGCCTGCCGGGTCCACCGCGA
This sequence comes from Pyxidicoccus trucidator, assembly GCF_010894435.1. Taxonomy (NCBI): domain Bacteria; kingdom Pseudomonadati; phylum Myxococcota; class Myxococcia; order Myxococcales; family Myxococcaceae; genus Pyxidicoccus; species Pyxidicoccus trucidator. Next base: position 99,813 of record NZ_JAAIXZ010000018.1, read on the forward strand.
GGTACACGCGGCCATGCACGGACTGGGAGATGACCCGCTGGACGCGGTAGCCCCCGGGGGCCGAGGCGGCCCCACAGTGCCCACACCGCGAGGCGTCCAGGGCGGCGTCGCACACCACGCACGCCGGCCCCGTGCCCTCACGCTGCCCCATCACAGGCTGGATGCGCTCCATGCTGCACCTCCCAGGTGGGTCTCAGTCTACGGACCCGCCTCGGAGGATGCGAACCCCGGGCCAACAGGCCCGGAGCCTCACGCGCCAGTGGCCGGTAGCGGCTCCGGCTGCCGGGGCAGCACGGCCTGGAACACCAGCCCCAGCACCACCACCAACGTGCACCCGATGACGTTGAACCACAGGTAGCCGATGTCGCTCATCAGGAAGAGGCCAATCACCGTCGCCTGCGAGATGACGGCCGCGATGAAGACGGCATGCCCGCGCACGCGCTTGAAGAAGAAGGCCACCAGGAAGATGCCCAGCACCGTCCCGTAGAAGATGGACCCGAGGATGTTCACCGCCTGGATGAGGTTGTCGAGCAGCGACGCGAAGGTCGCGAAGCTCACGGCCACCAGTCCCCAGAACACGGTGAACAGCTTGGACGCCACCAGCACGTTCTGGTCCGACGCGTCCCGGCGGAAGACGCGCCGGTAGAAGTCCACCGTCGTCGTCGAGCCCAGGGCGTTCAGCTCACTGGCGATGGAGCTCATCGCCGCTGACAGGATGACGGCGATGAGGAGCCCGAACAGCCCGCTCGGCAGCCAGCGCTTCACGAAGGTGATGAAGATGTAGTCGGAGTCTTTGGTCTCCACGCCCGGCAGCGCGCGCGTCACCACGGCCTTGGCTTCCTTCCGGATGTCACCGGCCGCCTTCGCCGAGCCACGCAGCGACTCCCGCGCGGTGGACTCCGCCGAGGCATCTCCGGAGTCGACGGCAGCGAGGTAGCGCTCCACCTCCTCGCGCTTGCCCGTCTGCACCTGCTCCCACTTCGCCTCGAGCGCGGCGTACTCGCCCGCCTGCGCGGTGCCCTGCACGCGCGCGCGGAGCGGCTCGTTGAACAGCAGGGGCGGCGTGCTGAACTGGTAGAAGACGAAGACGAGGATTCCGACGAACAGGATGAGGAACTGCATCGGAATCTTCAGCACGCCGTTGAAGAGCAGCCCCAGCCGGCTCTCGGTGATGGAGCGCCCCGTCAGGTAGCGGCCCACCTGCGACTGGTCCGTGCCGAAGTACGACAGCGACAGGAAGAGGCCCCCGGTGATGCCGGACCAGAAGTTGTACCGGTCCTGCACGTCCAGGTCGAAGCTCACCACGTTCATCCGGCCGAAGGCGCCCGCGACATCCACCGCCTTGCCGAACGAGATGTGCTCCGGCAGGCGCCACACGATGACGACGGCGGCCACCACCATGCCGCCCATCATCACTATCATCTGCTGCTTCTGCGTCTGGCTCACGGCCTTGGAGCCACCCGCCACCGTGTAGAGGATGACCACGGCGCCCATGACCACCACGGTGGGCTCCAGCGGCCAGCCGAGGATGGAGGAGAGGATGATGGCGGGTGCGTAGATGGTGATGCCGGCCGCCAGGCCGCGCTGGATGAGGAACAGGAACGCGCCCAGCAGCCGCGTCTTCAGGTCGAAGCGTGACTCCAGGTACTCGTACGCGGTGATGACGTTCAGCCGGTAGTAGATGGGGACGAAGACCGCGCTGATGATGATCATCGCGATGGGCAGTCCAAAGTAGAACTGCACGAAGCGCATCCCGTCCTCGTAGGCCTGCCCGGGGACGGAGAGGAACGTAATCGCGCTGGCCTGCGTGGCCATGACGGACAGGCCGATGGTGGGCCACTTCAGCTCGCGGGCGCCCCGCATGTACTCCTCGGAGGACGCCGCCTTGCGGTTCTTCCAGATGCCCCAGCCGACGATGAACGCCGTCGTCCCGATGAGGACCAGCCAGTCGAGCAGTGTCACGAGTACGCCTTGGTGAGCGCCCAGAACAGGGCAACGAACAGGACGAAGGTGCCGAGCACCACGAGGTAGATGTTGCGCCACGAGCCGAGCAGCGGCGGCGCGTCATCCATCTCGGGCCGGGGCGCGGGGGACTTCAGCGGAGGGGAACCGGGTGAGCTCATTGCGCGAGGATGTTCGCCAGGAGGCGGTAGGCGCCGGGAACGCCGGCGGGGAGCTGACGGAAGAAGGCCAGCCCCGTGTAGACGAAGGTGCCCTTGCCATGGCGGGTGACGAGCAGCCCTCCCTGGAGCGGCGCCTCCCCCGCGTCATTCATGGCGAACACGGGCCGGTAGTGCGGGTCCCACTTGGAGGCGAAGTAGAGGCCGCGCTCCTGCACCCAGCCCTCGAAGTCCGCTGCGGACAGCACGTTGGGGGCGCGCAGTAGCGGCTCGTTGGGAGTCATGGGCGTCATCGCCGCCGTCTCGTCCGTCACGCGCTCCCGGCCAATCTCCAGCGGGTACGGGCCGACGAAGGTGGTGAGCGGCCCCACGCGGCTGTTGGTGTTGTACTGGACCACCAGCCGGCCGCCGCCCTCCACGTACTTCAGCAGCCGCTCGCGGTGCACGGCCAGGCGCGGGTTGGCGTTGAAGGCGCGCACGCCCACGAGGATGGCGTCGAAGCGCTCCAGCTTCTCTCCCGCGAGGCGCTCCTCGGGGAGCACCGTCACCTCGTAGCCCACCGCCGCCAGGCTCTCCGCCACGCGGTCGCCCGGCCCGGGGATGTAGCCCAGGCGCTTCACCTTCGTGGCCAGCGTGAAGGGCACCAGCGTCGCCTCGGACGGCTGGCGCACCGCCTGCGGGGGGATGTGCTCGTAGGACACCGTCCGGACGCGCCACGACTCGGTGCGCCCGCCGCTCTCCACGATGGCGCGCAGGCGCCCCTTCCCCGTGGCCCCCTTCGGAGGCGTCACCTTGAAGACCACGGTCCGCTCGTCACCGCGCGCGGCGAGCTGGAACGGCGCTTCCGCGGGCTCCACCTTCCACCCCTCGGGCACCTCCAGCCGGACCTTGCCGCTGGCCTCCGCCCGGCCCGCGGCCAGGACCACGGGGACGGACTGCGCCGCGCCATTGGGGAACATCAGCACGTCGCGCCCCAGCGTCGCGGTGACGGCGGGGACGATTTCGAGGGCACGGTACAGCTCGCCGCGCACCGGGTCCGTCCACACGTAGACCACCGGCCGCGTCACGCTGAAGCGCCGGCCGCTCGCCTCGTAGACGAACGTCACCGACAGGGCGGGCTCGCCCTCGGGCCGGCCGGTGAGCGCGCGGTCCGCGCCCTCCAGCGTGTAGAGGCCGCCCGTGACGGGCTTGCGCAGCCAGTACGGCGTGGAGATGACCGCGTCCTGCGGGAGGGCCAGCTTCCGGTTGAGCTTGAACGGCGCGTGTCCGGCCAGCTCCGTGCTGGCGGCCACGGACTCACCGCCCGGCAGCGTCACGCTCACCAACCGGAGCGCGGCGGGCGAGCGGTTCAGCGCCATCAGGTTCAGCTCCAGTTGCGTGCCCGGCACGGCCGTGGGCTCCGTCGCGCGAGCCTCCAGGAACAGGCCCGAGCACGCGGCCACGAGCGCCTCCGTCTCCCGCAGCTTGAGCGCCTTCCACGGGTTGTCTTCCGGCAGGGCGGACAGCGCCTCGTGGACGCGGACGAGCGCGGGCACGCTGCGGTGGGGCGCGCGTGCGTCAAAGCCCTTCTGCGCCTCGTCCACCGCGCGGGCCACGGCCTCCGTGCCGCCCCAGCGCTTCCACGTGAGGTCCAGCCCCTCGAATACGTCGCCCTTCGGGCGCGTCCCGGCCAGCGGCGTGAAGTACTCCAGCAGCGGTCCGCGCTCGGCCGGCACGCCGAAGCCCTGGCTCTTGTGCTGGCTGCGGCTCTCCGCCGAAATCTCCCCCCAGGAGCGCCCGAGCAGCGCGTCATACCCGCCCACGTCCACCTTCAGGAAGGCGGACATGTCCGCGTCGGGCTTCAGGTTCCAGGTGGCGGCGTTGTTCAGCAGCCGGTCCGCCTTCCAGGGCTTCACCTCCGAGAGCTGCTCGGGGAAGCGCTTCGGGTCGGCGGCGGCGGTGAAGGCCTCCTCGGCGAGGAGCGCGGACGCGGTGTGGTGGCCGTGGTTCGGCGGCCTCGTGGTGAAGCGGGTGACGATGACGTCCGGCCGGAAGCGGCGGATGGCGAGCACCACGTCCGCGAGCACCGCGTCATGGCCCCAGATGCGCAGCGCCTCGTCGGCGCTCTTCGTGTAGCCGAAGTCCCGAGCCCGGGTGAAGAGCTGCTCGGCCCCGTCCACGCGCCGCGCCGCGAGCAGCTCATACGTGCGGATGAGCCCGAGCAACTCGTCCTGCTCGGTGCCGATGAGGTTCTGTCCGCCGTCGCCGCGGGTGATGGAGAGGTAGCCCGCGCGCAGGCCGCGCTCGCCCACGAGCCACGCCAGGAAGCGCGTGTTCTCGTCATCGGGGTGGGCGGCCACGTAGAGCACGCTGCCCGTCACCCCGAGCCGCCGCAGGCCGGCCGCGATTTCCCCCGCGTGGGGTTGGCGGGGGGCCTGTGCGAAAGCCGTCGACCCGACTCCGAGACTCATGAGCAGCGCCATTCCAAAATTGAGCAGGTTCCGCATCCGGGCGGACCCTATAACAAGGCCTCCGTGCTCGCGCGCGCTGCATTCAAACGCGATGACGCGCTTGGCCAGGGAATAAGGACCGCGCGTGAATGTCCCTTCGCGTGCCCATCCACACCGGACCTGTTATCAACCCCGCCCCGTGACGTCCTCGTTCTCTGCCGCGTGGCTCCGCGGAGATGCGCGCGCGCTCTCCATCCTTCCTGACCGCTACCGCCACCCGGCCGCCCGCGCCGAGGCCGTGGCCGACGCCGCGTCGCGCACCGTGCTACCGGCGCTGCTCGACGTGCTCGTGGCCCGCAACGCGCGACTCGCGCCGAGTCCCGCTCGCGAGCGCAATCTGGACTTGCTCTCCAGACCCGGCACCGTGGCCGTCGTCACGGGGCAGCAGATGGGCCTGTTCCTCGGCCCGCTCTTCACCATCTACAAGGCCGCCGCCGCCATCCGCGCGGCCCGTGCGCTAACGGAGGAGACGGGCCGGCCCTGTGTCCCCGTCTTCTGGCTCCAGACGGAGGACCACGACCTGCCGGAGGTCGACCACTGCTTCATCCCGCGCCACACCGGCGGTCCCCTGAAGGTGGCGCTGGATTTGCCCGACGCGGCCGCCTCCCGGGCGCCCATCGCCCACCGCCGCCTCGGCTCGAGCGTCACCGCCGCCCTCGCCACGCTGCGCGCCGAGCTGGGCGCGGAGCCGCACGCAGCCGAGCACCTGGCCCTGCTGGAGCGCGCCTACCGCCCCGAGGCAACACTGGCGGAGGCGTTCACCGAGGTCCTCTCGGCCGTGTTCGCCGAGGAAGGGCTGGTGTTCCTCGACCCTCGTGACGCACGCCTCGCGCCGCTCGCCGCGCCCGTGCACCGCCGCGCCATCCAGGAGGCGGCAGCCATCTCCACCGCGCTCGCGGGCCGGGTTCAAGCGCTCTCCGACGCCGACTTCGCCGTCCAGGTCCACATCCGTCCCGGCTCGCCGCTCGGCTTCTTCTCACCAGACGGCGTCGAGGGCCCGCGCTACCGCCTGGACCCCTCCAGCCCCGGGACGTGGAGCCTCGTCGGCCACCCGGAGGGGCGCTCCGTCACGACGGCCGAGCTGCTCGGCTGGCTGGAGCGCGAGCCGCTCCGCTTCACCACCTCCGCCCTGCTGCGGCCCCTCCTGCAGGACACGTGGCTTCCCACGGCGGCCTACGTCGGCGGCCCCGGGGAGCTCGCCTACTTCGCGCAGCTCGCCCCGCTCTACGAGCAGGCGGGCCTGCCCATGCCGCTCGTCGTGCCACGCGCCCGGTTCCGGGTGCTGGATGACCGGGCCCGCAGGTGGCTCGGCAAGCTGGGCCTCCAGCCCGACGAGCTGAACACGCCGCGCGACGAGCTGCTCACCCGGCTGGCCGCCCGTGATGCCACCCAGCCCATGGAGCCTCCCGAAGCCCTGGAGGCCCGCCTCTTCGGCCACTTCGCTGCGGAGCTGGACCGACTGAATGACTCGCTGCTCCAGCTCGACCCGATGCTCCAGGATGCGCTCGAGCGCACCCGGGGCACCGTCCGCGTCGCCGTGTCCCGCCTCACGGGGCGGTATGGCCGCGCGCTCGTCCGGCGCGACGGCGTGACGGCGGAGCGGGTGGACCGCCTGCGCACGTACCTCACCCCGAATGACGAACCCCAGGAGCGGGTCCTCGGGCTGCCCTACTTCGCCAGCCGCCTCGGGACGCGCGCCTTCACGCAGCGGGTGCTCGACACCTGCGTCCCCTTCTCCGGCGCGCTCCAGGACCTGACGCCATGAGCGAGTCCTACGGCCTCGACGTCCTCGCCTTCGGCCCGCACCCCGACGACGTGGAGCTGTTCTGCGGCGGGCTCCTCGCGCGCATGGCGGGCCAGGGCTACCGCACCGGAATCGTGGACCTGACGCGCGGCGAGAAGAGCTCGCGCGGCACCCCGGAGACGCGGGCCCAGGAGACGGAAGCCGCCTCCCAGGCGCTGGGCCTGTCCCTGCGGGAGAACCTCGGCCTGCCCGACGGCTGGCTCAGCCCGTGGGCCGGCTTCGACGCGCCCGAGACGGAGCGCGCGCGCACCTCCGCCGTGGCCCGCGTGGTGGAGGTGCTCCGCCGCCTTCGTCCAGAGCTGGTCGTCGTCCCGTGGGAAGAGGAGCGCCACCCGGACCACGAGGCCGCCAGCGCGCTGGTGACACGCGCGCTGTTCTTCGCCGGAGTCCGCAAGTTCGAGGCGGAGCCGCCTGGAGCGCCCTTCACTCCGAGGCAGGTGCTCTACTACCCGCTGCGCCACCTCGCCGAGCCGAGCTTCGTCGTGGACGTGTCCTCGGTGTACGAGCGGAAGCGCGCGGCGGTGCGCTGCTACGCAAGCCAGGTGCAGCCCCGGCCGGACGCGCCACCCACGCTGGTGGGCTCCCCCTTGTCCCTCTCCTCGCTGGAGGCCCGGGACGCCTTCTACGGTGCGCAGGTGGGCGTGGCCCACGGCGAGCCTTATGTTGTCCGCGAGACGCTGGGGCTGGCGGACCCGGTGGACCACTTCCGCCGGAATAGCTTCGCGAAGCCCCTGTTCTTTCCCCATCGCCGATGACCGAGCCGCTCAACATCGCCATCACCTGCTTCCCCACCTTCGGTGGCAGCGGCATGGTCGCCACCGAGATTGGTCTGGCCATGGCGGACCGCGGGCACCGCGTCCACTTCATCGCCAAGGACCTGCCGGTGCGGCTGCACGGCATCAGCCGCAAGGTCTTCTTCCACGAGGTGACGGAGAGCGACTACCCGGCGCTCCAGCACTCCAGCACCTACCCCATCGCCCTGGCCTCCAAGATGATTGAGGTGGCCAGCTACGAGCGCCTGGACGTGCTGCACGTCCACTACGCGGTGCCCCACGCCACGGCCGCGTGGATGGCGCGCGAGGTGCTGGGGGACAAGGCGCCGCGAATCGTGACGACGCTGCACGGGACGGACACCACGCTGGTGGGCATCGACCCCAGCTACCTGCCGATTACGCGCTTCTCCATCCTGCGCAGCGACGCGGTGACGACGCCGTCCGACTTCCTCCGGCGCGCCACCTGGAAGGGCTTTGGCATTCCCGAGAGCTTCCCCATCGACGTCGTCTTCAACTTCGTGGACACGCAGCGCTACGCGCCCAACCGGGACCGCGCCTGCCTGCGCACGCTCTTCCCGGACCTGCGCGAGCCGGAGCCGGTGCTCATCCACGTCTCCAACTTCCGCGCGGTGAAGCGCATCACCGACGTGGTGGGCATCTTCACGGAGGTCCACCGCCAGCGACCCTGCCGGCTGGTGATGATTGGCGACGGCCCCGAGCGCTCCCCCGCCGAGCGCAAGCTCCGCGAGCTGGGCCTGGAGCACCGCGTCGCCTTCCTGGGCAAGCAGGACCGCTTCGAGGAACTGCTCGCCGCGGCGGACGTCTTCCTCCTCCCCAGCGAGCAGGAGAGCTTCGGCCTCGCCGCGCTGGAGGCGCTGAGCTGCGGCATCCCCGTGGTGGCGAGCGACATCGGCGGCATCCCCGAACTGGTCTCCCAGGGGGAGACGGGCTTCCTCGCGCCGGTGGGGAACATCGCCGCCATGGCCGGGCACGTGCTCACCCTGGTCCAGGACCCGGCCCGCTGGAAGGCCTTCTCACGCCGCGCGCGGGAGCAGGTGCTGGAGCGCTTCCAGCTCGGACCCGCCATCGACCGCTACGAGGCGCTCTACCGCCGGCTCGCGAAGGGGGCCCCTCAACGTTGAGGGGCTCCCGAGCACTCGCGGCTTCGCGGCGCGACGACTACTTGTTCTTCCAGTCCGCCAGGGCCTTGGAGACCTGGTCGCGGAAGAAGAAGTTCTTGTCCTTGTTGCCCAGGTCCCACGCAATCTGCGCGGCCTTGCGGGCCTCCGCGTAGTTGCCCATGCGCGCCAGGATGTCGGCGCGAATCCACTGGTTGAACCAGTTGGACTGGGTGGCGACGGACGCATCCGCCTCCTTCAGCGCGGCGGGGAGGTCTTTGGTGGCGTCGGCCAGGTAGCGGGCCGCGTTGGCGTGCATGCCCGCGGTGCGCTCCTGCATCTGCTGGATGCTCGCCTTCGCCTGCGCGGCGGTGTCCACCTTGATGGGCACGGACACGCGCAGCTTCTCCCACTCCAGGTCGAGCGACGTCGAGTCGTCGGTGGTGTTGGAGAAGAGGAACGTCAGCCGCTCGCGGTTGGGAATCTCGGTGGTGGTGGCGGTGGCGGTGGCCACGTCATTGGCGGCGGCGTACGGGGCGGGAGTCGCCCACAGCCCCAGCTCCTTGTTCAGCATCACCTTCCAGCCCTTCTGCGAAGGAACGCTGACGATGGAGTAGGTGCCGGCGGGGACGGGCTTGCCACCGAAGGTGACATCGCGGCTGAAGGTAATCTTCGTGGCCGCGTTGGCGCCCGTGCGCCACACCTTGTCGAAGGGGACCAGGTCCCCCCAGATCTTCCGGCCCTTCACGGCGGGGCTGGAGTACTCGATGGAAATCTCGGTAACGCCCACGTCCTGCGCCACCTTGGCGGCAGGGCTGGCGGCGGGGAGCTTGAGCTGGGCCGCCGCGGGCGTGGCCACCAGGGCCACGAGCGCGGACAGCAGACATCCGAGGGCAACGTTCTTCATCGTCCTCACTTCATCCTTTCTCAACCGGGTCGGTTGAAGAGCCGGCGGAGTGTATAGACGAGTCGTTGCCCCACCACACCTTTCACTTCGGCCCGCACCGCGTCATGGCACGGGCCGGTGCGTCACCAGCCCTTGACGCCGCCGCCGCCCGCCTGCGTGCCACCCGCGTCGGGAGCCCCGGCGTCCGGGGAGCCCGAGCCGCCCGTGCCTTCGGTCTCGCGGGAGCGGTCCTCCGCCGTGCGCTTGCCCTGGTCGCAGCCCGTGGCGCCTCCGACCAGCGCGCCGCCCATCACCAGCACCTGGAACAGCTTCCGGTAGTCCATGTCCTGCCTGAACCTTTCCGACGGCGGGTTCGGCCCGCGCGCCACCTGGGGAGGCACCACCCTACCCCGGTACGGTGCTCCCGGGTGTGCCCCCCGGTGCGGAAGCGTGGACGTGGACACTCAGGTGACGGAAGTGTTCCCCCCGTGGACCGGGCTGGCCATGCTGTGGGACGAGGAGAGCCATGAAGCTCACGAGGCTGGTCGTCCACCACTACCGCGGCGTCGCGCCCGGCACCGAGCTGGTGTTCAGCCCGTCGCTCAACCTGGTGCTCGGGGAGAACGGCACCGGGAGGACCACGCTGCTGGAGCTCATCTCCACCGTCGTCGGCTCGGACTTCTCCGGCCTCATCCATGAGACGTTCTCCCTCGAGTACGACCTGACCTTCCCGGGGATGAAGCTCCACGTCTTCGTCCGCAACGAGCAGACCGTCACCCCGCCGGAGCCGGACGAGCCTCCCCGCAAGGGCTCCGCGCTGCTGCCCCTGCGCACGCCTCAGACGGGAGCGTCGGGACTTCACCCTCGCATCGAGGTGGACCTGCGACTCACGTCTCCCCCGGCCCGGCTGCTGATGCGCGCTGACGAGGCGGGCATCGACTGCAAGCTGGACGGTGAGTCCGCGTGGTCTCGGACCATGGCCTGGTCGCTGCTGGACCGCTCGGTGTGGACGCTGCTCTTCATGACGGCGCAGTACATCGACAAGGACATGAAGGAGCGGCTCAAGGAGTTGCTGCGCCGCACCTTCCTGCTGGCGCCCCAGCGATTCGACGAGTCGCTCGGGATGTTCGAGCGCATCGGCGGCATCCGGTACGCCATGGAGGTGCGGGACGGGGAGGTGTTCCCGCTCGGGCTGATGGCGCTGCCCACGTGGATGCCGGCCTGGCTGCGGGAGCAGGTGGAGCGCGAGGCCCCGCCGGACGTGCTGGAGCTACGGCACGACGTGCTCGAACGGAGCTTCCTGGCGCGGTTCGTGGCCCTGGCGGGCTTCGCGTCCGGAACGTTCCGGGTGGAGGTGCAGGAGAAGCGCTCGTTCGAGAACGGCGGGCGCGTGGGCTTCGGTGGGTTCGGCTTCCACTTCACGCGAAGGGACGGCCAGGGGCTGTCGCACGCGGAGCTGGGCTTCGGCCAGAAGCGGCTGCTGTCCTTCCTCTACTACCTGGACGTGAACGAGGACTTCGCCATCACGGACGAGCTGGCCAACGGCCTGCACCCGCGCTGGGTGGAGGCCTGCATGCGGGAGCTGGGGACACGGCAGGTCTTCCTCACCAGCCAGAACCCGCTTCCCTTCGAGCACACGCTGTTCTCGTCAGCGGAAGAGCTGCGGTCCTCGCTCCTGCTGTGCGGCAAGGAGCCCCAGGAGGGCCAGGCTCGCATCGCCTGGTCCAATCCGTCCTGGTCGGCGGCCGGAGCGCTCTTCGATGCCTACCGGCTGGGCGCGCGTCCCCTGGGAGCGCTCCTGCGTGAGCAGGGCATGTGGTGAACCGGGAGCGCGTTAGAAGCGCCCCGCGCGGGCCTCGTCGAAGTCCACCCGGTGCTTCATGTAGAGGGTGTCCAGCATGTGGTTGCTGATGGGGTTGAGGTTGCCGTCGGTGAAGCGGTGCACCACGGCGCCCTTCCCCGCGTCCTTGATGAAGTCGAGCGGGTCGACGCTGCCGCCCAGGCCGGTGAGCGTGGGCACGGGGTCCGCGTTGTTGACGTAGTGGACGTAGTTGGGGCCGTCCGGGTAGCGGGTGGACGCGGCGCCGAAGGTCTCCACGTCGAGCTTGCTCATGAGCTTCTCGACCTGCCCCTTCGACATCCCGTCTTCGATGCGCAGCCGGCGCTCCACGTCGAACAGCGCCCGCGCGGTGATGAGACCGCCCTGGCTGTAGCCCATCAGGTGCACTTCGCGCCCGGCCTTCAGCTCGGAGTAGACGGTGTCCGCGAGCGTATCCACCGCGGGGTTGCGGCCCTTGTCCAGCTTGTCCGTCACGCACTGGGCCAGGTCGGCGACCAGCCCCTGGGTGGCGTTGTGGATGCCGACGACGCGAGCGTCGGCAGTCTCAGCGATGGCCTGCATCTCCTGAAGCTGCCCGGCCATGGGCGTCATGATGCCGTTGACGTAGAGGAGGGTCTTCGACGGGTTCGGATTGTCGAGCGGCGTGACGGCGGGGATGTCCTTGAGCGCGGTGCCGGGCGGGAAGGACTGGCCCTTGGCGCCGACGAACTTTCCATCGCTCATCCGGTCCGGCTTCGCGTCGCCCCCGAAGATGCGCTTCAGCTCGCTCAGGTGCGACGCCTCGAAGACATCCGCGCCCATCTTCACGAAGCGGGGGATGTCGGCCAGTCCCTGCTTCGCGGCATCCAGCACAGACCCGAGCGGGTTCTTCAGCGCCGTCGCGGAGCTACGAGCCGGGGTGGTGCTCGTGGGGACGGAGACACTACGGCTGCGGTCGATGGGGCTCATGGGGGGACCTCCGGCCCACGGGGGCGATGGGCTTGCCTACCATTGTCTACAAAGATGGGACGGAAGTTGCGCGCCCACGGGTGAAGCCACGGGCGCGCTCCTGGAGCGGGTCCTTGATGCCCCGGGCATGCGATTCCAGGCGTCTCCGAGCAGGTCGCGCCATGGCATACCGGTGCCCGTCCCTGTGTGCTGTCTCCGGAGGCGGAGTGCGCTCCTGGTAGCGTCTGTCGGAACACCCGGCGGTGAGGGGGCGCCAGAACCGGGGAGCATGGATGACCTTTCGTAAGGCCGTGTCGCTGTGGCTGGTGTTGCTCCTGACAAGCTGTGCGACGCCGCGCGTGGTGCGGTTGGAGACAGGCCAGGGCCACCCGCTCGAATACACCCCACCCTCCTCGGACCAATCCGTCCCGGTGGACGCGGCCGCGTTCGAGGAGGCACTGACGCAGCTGGTGCTGGAAGTGCCGCTGTCCATCCGCGCGCCTCAAGCCGGTGCACTGGTGCGTGCCACGTCCTCGGGCACCTGGGCCGCCGCGGACAGGGCGTGGCAACTGGCCCTGCGCAAGGACTACGGACGCTGGTGCCACGCCTTCGAGGCCCCGGGAGACTGCCTCTCGCTGCTGGAGGACGGCCTGGGACTCTCGCCCATGGACAAGCTGGCGATGGCCCTGGGCCTGTCGCTGGACCCCATGCACGAGAGCATCGCCGACGCGCTGGAGGACACCTTCAGCCCCACGCTCTTCAAGACGGTGGTGGTGTCCGCCCTGGTCTCCTGGGCGGTACTGGCGGCGAACCCGGAGCCCGTCTTCACCAAGGCGGCGGCGGTGCTTGCGGTGGTCATGGTGGCCTACCTGGGCGTCGACTCCTTCCTGGAGATGGTGCGGGCCTGCAGCGCGCTGAAGGAGGCCAGCGACAGGGCCACCACGTTCCAGGAGCTGAATGCGGCCGGTACGCGCTTCGGCGCGGTGATGGGAGTGGAGGGCGCCCGCGTCTTCGTGCTGGTAGCGACGATGCTGGTGAGCAGGGGCATCGCAGGGAGCGCTTCGCGGCTGGCGGCGCGGCTGCCCCAATTGCCACGCTTCTCGGAGGCGTCGGCGCTGGCGGCAAGGCAGGTGGGGTTGAGGCTGGAGGCCGCGGCGGAGGTGACGTCCGTGGCCGTGGTGGAAGGGCAGCTCGTCATTGCCCTCGCACCCCATGCCGTCGCCATGACGGCCATGGGGTCAGGTGGCGGGAGCGCCGGGGTGAAGGTCCTGCCGTCCGGTGGTCCCGGAGAATGGGTCCAGGTGAACGAGTCGATGTCCGAGAGCTCACGTGCCTTCCAGGAGAGGGCAACCGGAGTGCCCAGGGGCTGGGCTTACCGGGTGAAGGGCGGTGGTGAGGAAGCGGACTTCGATGGCTTCGATCCGAAGGACGTCGCTCTGCTGGAGGTCAAAGGGCCCAATCTGGCGAAGTTCTTCAATGGAGAACTGGATCCCCAGTGGTTCTTCCGGGGCGCGGACAAATTCATCCAGCAGGCAAATCGTCAGTATAGAGCCGCTCAGGGAAGGCGGGTCCGTTGGATCGTCGCAGAGAAAAAATTCGCGGATGCATTGCGCAAGCTGTTCGACAAAAACAACCTCGATAACGTCGAAATCAACCACCTTGCTCCCTGACCCTACGAAGAATGACCGAGACCTACTACTCAGCCTGTTACTGGCCAGCCCGCTACGAGCCCGTTGAATCATGCGCCCAGCGGGCAGAGGACTTCTTTCAGCGAATCGGACCGTTGGAGCCAACCTGGAACCGCTGGCACGAGACAGGAAGTTCCTTCGAGAAAGCCCGCAAGCGTCAGGTCCAGGTAGATGCGGCGGCTTTCGTGAAACGCTTCCAGAAGAAAGAAAACCGAATCGGTCATGATGGTTTTCAGTATTGGCTATGGGCGGGTGACCACCCGAAGGAAACATCAGCCGTCAATGGCGCTTGCGGCTCAGGGGACCCTTGGTCGAGGCCGGCTTGCGTGCTCAATTCCCCCAGCAGGGGAGCTGTCGCGGAACGTGTCCTCACCGCTCCCGTGCTGACCGAGGTGGTGCGGGCCATGGCCCTGGCCTGGGATCCTGAATGTGGAATTGCCACGTCCGACCTCCACCGGGACACCACGTGGCAGCGCCCCCCGGTCGGCACCTTCACCGGCTGGGTGATGTACTTCTCGCGCCAGCGCGGCACCGTGCCTCCACTCCCCGCCCCCGTCCGCATCGAACCCGTGGAGGACAAAGGCACCCTCATCCTCCTCACCCCCGAGCGCTTCACCGCTTCCAACCCGGAGCACGTCGCCCTCGCCGCACGCGTCCAGGAGCTGCTGGACCGGGCAGGCCTTCTGCGCCCGATGAATCAACCCGTGGCGAGATAGGGGGCAGGAAACGAACGTCTTCCCGTCCACTCCAGCGCACCGCCAGTCTCAGCGCCTCAGCACCTTGGCCCCGTGATTCCGGACGCCTCGCACCCGAGCAGGCCGCCCTGGATGGGAATGGGCGTCACGGCGGAGGAGGCGCCCTCTTGCGGATGAAGGGAACCTCTCGCGCCGTGGGATGTCTGAGGTGCCGCATCGCGGAATCCTCACGGAGTGGACATGCCATTGCGACACGCGGCCTGGCTCCTGCTGGCCATCTGGGGCTGTACGACGGGCAGCACCGCCACGAAGCGTCCCACCCACGAGGAGGCCGGGCTCGCCTTCATCGAGGACGACTATGGAGCCGCGCTCCGCCTGGCGCGCGCGCGGCACCTGCCCTTGTTCGTCGAGGCCTGGGCGCCCTGGTGCCAGTCCTGCCGCTCCATGCGCGCGACGGTGCTGACCGACCCGGCCCTCCATCCACGTGCCGACCGCTTCGTCTGGCTGGCCATCGACACGGACAAGCCCGGCAACGAGGCCTTCCTGCGGCGCTTCCCCGTGGACACCTGGCCGACGGTGCTCGTCCTCGACGCGGACAGGGAGACCGTGCTCGCGCGCTCGCTGGGCGCCGTGTCCGTCCCGCAGCTCCTCGGGTTCCTCGACGGGGCCGAGCGCGCCTTCCAGCAGGACCGCCGGGAGCGTCCAGTGGGCCTCGCCCGCGCGGATGCGCTCGCACACGCGGGCTCACACGGGGAGGCCATCACCTCCTATCAAGAGGCCCTCGCGAGGATGTCCCGGGAGGACCCGCTCCGCGCCGGCACGGTGGTGTCCCTGCTCAAGTCCCTCAACGCGTCGGGTGCCTCGGCTGAGTGTATGCGGCTGACGGCCCGGGAGCTGTCGTCCCTGCCTCGCGTGGATGACCGCGCGCGGCTGCTGTACATCGGCATCGGCTGTGCCCTGGACCTGGAGACGGAGGAGGCGGTGGCGCTGCGCACGACGATGGAGGAGGAGGCCATCCGTGGCATCCAGTCCCCGGCGGAGGCGCTGCTTCCCGCCCTGCGCTCCTCCCTCTACGAGGCCACCTTGGAAGTACGGCAGGCGGCGGATGACGAGGCGGGGACGCGAAGAGTCGCGGAGGAGTGGCTCGCCTTCCTGGAAGCGGACGCCAGGAACGCGCGCAGCGCCGAGGAGCGCTCCGCGCTCGACAACCACCGACTGAGGGTCGCCCTGCTCCTGGAGGAGCCCGGACGGGCCATCCCCGCGCTGGAGCAGAGCGAGCGTGAGCTGCCCGCCGACTACAACCCGCCCGCGCGGCTCGCCCTGCTGTACCTCATGTCCGGCCAGCTCGACCGGGCACTGGGGGCCAGCGACCGCGCCCTGGCGATTGCCTGGGGCTTCGGGCGGAGCATGGTCGTCGCGACCCACGCACGGATTCTCCTCGCGCGTGGCGAGCGCGCGAAGGCGGAGCAACTGCTGAAGGACACGCTCCACGAGCTGGAGCGCGCACCGGAAGGCCTGAACACGCCCAGACAGCAGCGGGTGCTGCGCGCGACGCTCGACCTTGTTCAGGCCAAGGGGAACTGAACCCACGGAACCGCCACGTCGAAGCCCACCTCCGCGACTGCGACGCGGACACCTGTTCAGGCCCCGGGTCCGAACCCGTGACGCCACCCTCCGTCCCGTCGGGGCTCCCGAGTCAGTGTGAGCCCGGAGACGGAGGCTCGCTCCGCTCCGGCGCGGAGACCTTCTGCTCCACCCGCTTGCGCATCAGGCGCTTCGTGGCGGTCTCCTCCTCCTCCGTCCGCTGGCGTCGGCGCGCGAGCCCCTGCGTCTCGTCCACGAACCAGAACATCACCCGGAAGAAGGCGGAGATGACGGTGATGAGCAGGGAGGACAGGAACCAGCTCAGCACCCACCCCGGCCAGCCCCCCACCACCACGTCGATGGCGTACGTGCCCGTCAGTGGCACCAGGACGAACGCGGCGTAGTGCGAGACGCAGTACGGGCACGACACCAGGTAGCCGAACCAGGCGTCCTTCCCGCCCAGCCGCTCACGCAGGGGGGCGAAGATGCGCTCCCTGGCGATGGTCTGCGACACCCCCATCACCACGGCGGAGACAGCGAAGAGCTGGAAGACATCCACCATGCTCCGAAGGTGGAGATGACGCGGCAGGTAAGAAGGAGCACACCCGTCCTCCGAGGGCTTGTCCGCCTGCTCGCCGTCCACGGGGCTGCCGGGGGCTGGCGGGCGTTGGCCGGTGAACGGTCGGAAAGAGGTTCGGAACCGGCCCCTGTAAAAGTTACCAACTACCGCCCCTAAGCACCCCGGAGCGTTTGTGCAAACCCCCGTATCCACTTGGAAACGCCGCTGATCGGCCGTGGCACACGCATTGCGATAGGCCAGTCCCGTCCGCAGTCGAGCGGTCCCCCAAGTTTCGATCTCTTTGCCCCGAGAGACACCATGCAGACCTCCAACTCCTTCTCCGCCTCCCCCGACTCGCTCTCCACCTACCTCTCGGAGATCAACCGCTACCCGCTGCTCACGCAGCCGCAGGAGCAGGAGCTGTCCCGCCGCTTTCGCGCGGGCGACCTGGCCGCGGGCCACCACCTCGTCACGGCCAACCTGCGCTTCGTGGTGAAGGTGGCCTACGAGTACCGCTCCTACGGCCTGAAGATGTCCGACCTCATCCAGGAGGCGAACATCGGCCTGATGAAGGCCGTGCAGAAGTTCGACCCGGACAAGGGCATCCGCCTCATCTCCTACGCGGTGTGGTGGATTCGCGCGTACATCCAGAACTGCATCCTCAAGAACTGGAGCCTGGTGAAGCTCGGCACGACGCAGGCGCAGCGCCGGCTGTTCTTCAGCCTGGCCCGCACCCGCCGCGAGCTGGAGAAGCTGGGCGCCGGCGAGGGCGGCCACATCGTCAACGCCGAGGAGATTGCCAAGAAGCTGAACGTGAAGGCCTCCGAGGTGCGCGAGATGGAGCAGCGCATGGGCGGCCGTGATTTGTCCCTCGACGCCCCCATGGGCGAGGACGGCGACGCCACGCACCTGGACTTTGTCGAGTCCGAGTCCGCCTCCGCGGTGGACGAGGTCGCCGACAAGCAGCAGGCGGACCTCACCCGCGAGCTGGTGCAGCGCGCCCTGCGCCGCCTGGACCCGCGCGAGCGCTTCATCATCGAGCAGCGCGTCATGGGCGACGCGGAGATGACCCTCAGCGAGCTGGGCGAGCACTTCGGCTTCTCCCGCGAGCGCGCCCGCCAGCTGGAGATTCGCGCCAAGGACAAGCTCAAGGCCGCGCTCGCGACGCTGATGGCCGAGGCCGGCGTGGACGAGGCCACCCTCGCCGCCTGAGTCACGACGACAACCCTCACGGGAGCGCACCGCTCCCGTGTCCGAGGTGAACCCGAGCCAGCGTGCCCACTCTCGTGGGCGCTCTGGCTCGCGGTGTTTCTGGCTCCCTCGCGCTTCACAACCGCTGACGCTGCGCCGTCTCGCCGTGACGCGCCAGGCCCGGAGCGCACCCGGCCAGCGGTGAGCGCGCCCGTGAGGCGGAAGGAGAACCTCGATGGAAGACAATGACATGCGGGACGTCATCCAGCGGCACGCCCAGATGCTGCTGCGAAGGACCGGTGTCACCGGGCTTGCACAGGGCAACGCACGCGAACACGGAGGGGCCGACGCGCCCTGCCTCGTGCTCTTCGTCACCGAGGACGCGGACACGGAGGACCTTCCGGACCAGCTGGAGGGCAACCCGGTGTACCTGGTCCGGATGGCCCCGTTCCTGCCGCACTGACACGTCCCCACGGTGGGCCGCCAGCGTGCGCCGCGGCAGGGTCGCGGCTTCACCGAGGAGCCCCCTCCAGCTTGCGCAGCGCCTGCGCCGCGGCCCGGCGCGAGCCGCACCTGTCACTTCCGCCGTCGGGTCCGCGCTCGGCCAGCTCCCGCAGCGGCTCGCGGGCTTCTTCCACGGAGAGTCCGCCGAGCGTCCGCGCCGCCGCGGCCCGCACCGGGCACTCCGCATGGCCCAACAGCGCCACCAGCCGCGCTATCGCCTCGCGGTGTCCCGCCTCCGCGCCGACGCGATAGTCCTCCACGGCCAGACGCGGCTCCCCCAGCAGCTCGCGCAGGCGCCCCTGGAGGAAGGCGCGAACGCCCACGTCCTGCTCCTGGCCGAGCAGCGCCTCCACCTCACGCGCCTTCGCGTCCCGCTCCGCCTCGGGCGCGCGCGCCAGCGCCTCGAGCGCGACCTCCGCCCTCGAGGGCCAGCGCCACGCGAGCACCGCCCCCAGCGGAGCCGCCAGCAGCCCCAGCACGAGCGCCACCCGCCCCGCCTGCTTCCACGTCAGGTCGCGCACCCGCCGCATGAGTCCGCGCAGCACCAGGGCCGCCTGCGCCGTCCGGCGGCGCGCCTCGCCGTGCCAGCCGATGCCGCTCCGAGACGCACCTTCACCGGGCATGAGGGGCCGCGCACGGAACACACGCACACCTTCGGGGAAGTCCTCGCGGGCGAGGGCACCCAGGCGCTCGGCGGGCAGGCGCGCCTTGTCCATCACCAGCCAGGTGGACTCGGTGAGGAACACGCCGCCACCGCTGAGGGCCTCCTGCAGCCGGCCCGCCAGGTCCACCGGCGCACCACAGACGTCGTCTGGCTCCAGCCACACCTCGCCGGTGCTCACCACCTGCCGCAGCACGAACCGCACGGGTCGGGCCACGTGCGCACCGTCACGCTCGCGAAGTGCCTGCACCTCCAGTGCGCACAGGACGGCGTCGGTAGGCGACGGGAAGGTGACCAGGAACGCGCCTCCGCGTGCGGTGTACACCCGACCTCCTCGGGCGCGACACGCCGGCACCACACACCACGCATGCGCGTCGCGCAGCCGTCGCTCTTCGTCAAACGTGCGAGGGCGGTCATGCGTCGTGTCATGCACGACGCGCGTGAGGAGGATGGCGAGGTTGGCGGTCTTCACGTCGGCTGGTGACGCGCGAGAAGGCGGGCTGTGACACGCGCGCGCATCGCAAGCTCGCGACAGCCGAATGTCAGCCCTCGGATCAATATTCATCACGCGGCCCCATGACCCTTTTCGTTTCGGGTCAAGCGTTGAAGTGCCATCCGTACGGCAACTCACATCCTCAAGGTTTCCTCGCTTTCGATCAGCCCCGGACCTGCTGACCGGACTCGCGCTGGGACCCGTAGGCCGCGATGTCAATCTCACGTGAAACGTTCTGGAACGTCTGGCAATGCCATAGCGAGTATCTCTACGGCCAGAGCCTCTGTCTGATGAAGGGCAACCGAGCGGACGCGGACGACGTGTTCAGCACGGCCATGCTTCGCGCGTGCGAGTCGGTGCACCGGCAGGGACTCCCGGTCACCAACGCGAAGGCGTGGCTGGGCGCGGTGCTGCGCAACGTCTGCGTGGACGCGCACCGTGGCCGCCGGCGCTTTCTCGATGACTCCAACGAAGAAGAGGACGAGCAGACGGACCGCCTCGGCAGCCTCGAGTCGCCCATCCTCTCGCCGGAGACGCTCCTGCTGCGCGACGAGCTGGAGTCCCGCCTCTGGGAGCACGTCCAGTCGCTGCCGGTGACGCTGCGCGAGCCCTTCGCCATGCGCTTCCTGCACGAGATGTCCTACGACGACATCGCCCAGCGGCTGGGGCTGACGAACTGCAACGTCCGCAAGCGCATCCAGCTCGCGTACCGAGCCCTGCGTGACGTGCTGGGCGACCTGAAGCCGGAAGCGCGGCGTGCGAAACGCGGCCTTCGCAAAGCGCGGGCTGGGGCCTCCTGAAGTCGTCGCCGCGGGGTTCCAACCGCGGCGACGCCCGCTGTACCGCGACAGCCCATCAGCATGTCTCACGAGTGAGAGCGCTTCCGCCCGGCCTCTCACGTGACTCGCGGAAATGGCCGCGATGTCGCGCCGGGCGCGAAGACGCCATGAAACCGGGTGAGGTGCACCCGGCGCGGAGGCACCCGCGGCGCCAGGCGCCGTAGGAGCTCCAGGCGGGTGAAGCAGAGGTGCGTGGTGCCGTCGGGCAGCGGGCGCGTCAGCCGCCAGGCGATGCGGCCGTCCTCCGCTCGTGAAAACGCGCCAACGCCAGCGCGCCGCCCCCCGTAGCGGCACAGCCGCTCCAGGCGCAGCAAGTCGCTGGCATGCAACCGCGTGTTGGCGTGCGGGGGGCAGCCCTCCAGCAAGGCGCATCAAAGCTGCCTGCTGGGAGGGACCGGACGTCCACCTCCAGGACTGGAGGGGACTCCAGGCGACAGGCAGGACTCCCGGGCTCAGGCAGCGCGTCACAAGCGCATGAGCGAGCCCCCGACCACCGCGGTGGCCGGAGAGCCCGGGGTGTCACTCCCAGGCCCAGGCGGCTGTCACCGCGGCCGCCTGAGCCCTTCAGAATCCCCGTGCCCTGCCACTAGGCGGCTGGCGGGAGCTCGAGCGGGTCGGTTCCCTGCACGCGGCCCGAGACGGCATCGAAGAGGAACAGCTGCAGGCGCGTGGCCGCCACATCCTTCGGCAACGTGACGTAGAGGTTGACGCTCTTCCGCTCCGGCACCGCGCCGCCCGTGAAGAACTTGAAGTACTGAGACGCGGACGGCTGCTGCGGCTCGTAGTCGACAAGGAAGACGCCTGGGGCGGTCAGCTGCTGCACGTCCGTACACAGCGGCGCCTTGTCGTATTTCTGTGGATACAGGTTCAGGAACGCATCGAGGCGCGATGCGGCGGCATCCACGTCGGCGGAGGACGCGCCGAAGCTCGTCACAGTCACCACGATGTTCGCACGGAGGAAGTAGATGACGGGCGCGAACTCCCTGGAGCCGTAGTAACAGACTTCGCCAACCGTCTCGCTGCGCTTCAGCGAGGGCAGCTGGTACTGCTCGAGCTGGCTCGCCAGGCCCGCGGTGGCGGCGGCGGCGCTGTTGTACTCGTCGACCTGCACGAACAGCGCCCGGGACGGAGACCGCGTGTTCTGCCAGGTGGCCCGCGAGGGGCGCGGCGTGACGAGCGGCTTCGCATCGAGCCGCTCTACGAGCTTCCAGTCGTCGCCAGGCGACTCGAAGGCCGCCTGCATGCCGTACAGCAGCAGGCCTCCCGTCAAGGGCGGCGTCGAGGTGAGGTCGTCATTGTTGGTGGACTGCGATTGTGTCGTGGACATGGCGTCTCTCCTTGCCTCCCTCACTGCACCGGGTACCGCTGTGCGACGCCGCTGGTCTGGACGTTCACATTCGTGAGCTGCGGACGGTAGTTCATGTCGAACTGCATGTTGCTCGGCAGCACCGGAGCCCCCTGGTTGACCCGACAGGCCGCGTCAAAGATCTGGCTGTTGGTCGCGAACTGCACCCAGCAGACTTCGTGGAAGCGCCAGTTCCAGATGTTCCAGCCCGCCGTGCCCATGCCGTTGATGGGCAGGGTCACCAGGGCATTCCCCAGGATCGCGTTCACGAACTTGCCGGACCAGAAGGTCGCGCCCAGGAGGTTCGACAGCAGCATGACGAGGGCACCGCAGTCGAAGCAGTTGAGCGTCAGCGGGTAGGCGGCGCCGCCCGCCCGCCAAGTGAGGAAGGTGGTGAGGTACACGTTCACCGTTCCGGCGTTGTTGATGAACAAGGTGGGGGCAGGGTTGTATTGCGCTCCCGAGCCGTTGATGCCCGTGGTGATTCCTCCCGCCGCGGCGGTCGCGGCGCCAGCGCCCTGGGCATACGCGCATGCGGCCTCGAGCGCCGTCACCCACGGGTCCTGGGTGCCGCCGTTCTGCGTCCACGGCGGGCTCGGCGTATCCAGCGTGAGAAACGAGCGGTGGATGGACTGGCCGAGCGGATACGGTTGGCCGGCTCCCTCGGTCGCGGTCCACGTCCAGGTCGTGTTGACGATACCGACCGTCTGCGCCCCAATCGTGCAGTTGGCGAGCGGCATCTGCACGACGGCCGCACCGTTCTCGTCGAACGTCACCTCCTGCGCGGCGATGTCACCCAGGGGCGTTCCATTGCCCGCCGCCGCGATGGTGACAATCTCCCCCGCCTCGGCACCGGAGAGGGCCACCTGGATCTGCGGAACGTTGCCCCCGGCCAGGACCTGGGCAATCGCATACGCCGACGGCTCGTTGCCGCCGCCGCGAGTCCATTCCGGCACGGCGATCGCCGTCGCGAAGTCCCTGCGGATCCGCAGCGCGCTGGTCTGCGGATTGGCCCCCCAGTAGAACGAGATTGAGTCGAGCTGCACTGGCATTGCGTCCTCCCTTTCAGTGGTGTCTGGAAGACGGTCTTGCGGGCGCGGCGTGATTTCGTCCGCTATCGCCGTGTCAGGCACGGGCGGCGGGCCGCGCGGGGGCGACTCAGCCCGGGGTGCCGCCTCCCCCCTTGCACGTCTCGGAGCCGGCGGCGCCCCAGCAATCCTTCAGGTTCTTGCATCCCGCGGCCGCGGCGGAATTGGGCTCCAGGACGCGGGACTGGGCCTTGATGATGAAGTTGACATACACGTTGAGAGGCCGTGTCTCGGCTTCGAAGCGGGGGGCGTCCGCTCCCTTCGCGGCGACCACCCCTTCGCTGGCCGCTGTCAGCGTGGAAAGGCCGAGGTTGACGGGGGGAGCCTGGTCGCCCGGGACCTCGGTCGTCTGCTGTGGCTGCGTATAGTTGTGCTCGTGGTTCTGGAAGGCGTCGAGCTGCTGCGAGCCGACGGAGTTGCCCTGGTTGCCCTCTCCCTTCCCGTCCGAGCCGTAGCGGGCCGAGAGGCGGGTGTCGGCGCCGGGGTCTCTCATTCCCTTTCCGTTGGGTTCACGCTGCGCGTCCTGGTTGACGCCGCGCAGGAAGGCCCCGCGATAGTCCGGCAGGTAGAACTGGATGGCGGGGGGGTCTCCCTCCGTCACGGGGGTGCCGTACAGGGGGCCGATGAGGGCGTAGAGCGTGGGATACGTGACGGCGCTGACCTGCGCGCCGTCACAGAAGAGCCAGCCCTGCGCCGCCAGGGCAGTGCGGGTACACGCGTTGATGGGCCCTGCGTAGGGGAGCACCGAGCCCACGGGGACTTCAACAGGCATGAGCGACAGGAATGGAGGTCGCATGGCCTCGACCCCTACTTGCATCCGGGAAGCTGACTTCCCTCGGACAGATAGAGGAGTGAGGTGGGCACCGCGACGGTCCACGTCTCCGGTGCTTCCTTGCGCTCGCAGCCGCACACGTCCAGGAGCACCTGGGCCAGCGGCACGAGCGGCTCGGGCAGGGGGACCGCGCCCTGAGACCAGGCGGGCATGTGCCCGAGCTGGAAGAGGAAGGCGAGGGTCCGCCAGTACTCCGGCGCCACCGGGACGAGGACGCGCGCCGAGCTGGCCTGGAGGAAGCTCTGGAAGAGGGGGTCCGGGCACGGCTTGAGCTTCGCGGCTCCCACCCAGTGGAAGGGTTGTGCCGCGGGCTTGCTGCCCACGTCCCACGAATAGAAGCGGTAGCTCATCTCCGCCCACTCGAAGGCCGTGTCGAAGTAGCGCAGCGCGGACGGCTGCTGCTCGGGGGGGTTCGGGTCGAGCGCCCGCAGCACCTCCAGGCATTGCCGCTTCAGGGCGGCCCGCTCCAACTCGCGCGGGCTCATCGGGGATTCCCGCAGCCACTGCCAGTACTGCGCGCGCCAGACCTCGTACAGCTTGCGGTAGCCGGCGAGGAGCGCATCGTACGTGCGAATCTGCCAGGCCTTGTAGTCGCCGCTGGGGGGGCCCTCGGGCTGCTCCGGAGGGGCCACGACGCGGCGGGCCCGGTAGTAGGCGGCGAGCTCCTGGTAGTTCGTCGCGTTCACGTCCCGGTAGGAGGAGATGGGGGGGACGAGCCTGTTGAGGCTGACGGGCGGCTCCGGGACGTCCTCGCCGGCCCCCAGGACGAATGGCAGTGCCTCGGCGGGGCTCGGCACGAGGAACTCGATGACGAGGCGCGCCCCGCGATCCTTGACGGACATGGTGTAGAGCTTCTTGAGCCAGCGGTAGATGCCGACCTGCCGGCGGTCGCCGTCCAGGTTGTCGTGGATGGCGCGCGAGGCCTTCTCGTACTCCTCGTGGAGGCGGTGCTCGCGCTCGTGGATGACGCGCTTCTGCAGCTGGTTCGCCGCCAGGTCGACGGTCCGCTTGGCCTCGTGACTGCCGTCCTGGGTGCGATTCAGCGTGGAGTCATCCGTGCCCGTCCATTTCCCGTTGACGGTGAGGCCCAGGCCGTTGGGCTCGACGGTCTGCTGCAGCTGGGTGAAGTCGCGAGCGAGCTTCAGCGAGCCGACGAGGTTCTCCAGCTCCTTGCTCATGTCCGAGCCCGTGGTGGTGTCCGTCCCCTGCTGGTTCGAGCTCGTCCGGCGGTGGCCCTCCAGGCTCCCTTGCTCCGCGCGCATGCGCAGGCGCTCGGAGAAGACGCGTTTCTCGCGCGGCATGACGTTGAGCGTGAAGGCAATCTCCCCCGGCTCGTAGCCCTTGAGCTGCTGGCGGATGCTCCGCAGCATTCCTGGCCCGAGCAGGCGCGTCCAGCCCTGCCCGGCGGGGACGACAGGCTCGGACGCCGTGGCACCGGCCTCCCTCTGCTCCACGGGCGGGAGGACCACGATGGCCTCCAGCGCCTGCCTGCGGCCTGGCTCCCCGCGCAGGGCCGCATCCCCGAGCTGGAGGCGGATGAGGAAGGCGAGCATCCGCAGGACGAGGATGAGCGAGTCCGCGCGCGCGGAGGGACTCGAGGAGGAGGCGGCGAGCTCCTGCGTCTGCGTCCAGGTGTCCTCGGAGAGCTTCTGGGTATCGGGCGAGGACAGGTACGCCAACAGCGGCATCCCCAGGGCCTGCTCTGCCTGGCGGGTGAGGGCATCGAGTTCCTGGGGGCCCTCCAGGCAGAAGAGCGAGTAATACAGCCGGATGAGCGGCGCCACCTGCTGCTCCTGCCTGGCAGCAGTGGGCGCCGCTGGCGCTTCCGGCCTCGCGGCAGTCGGCGCCGCTGGCGTTTCCGGCACTGTGGCAGTGGGCGCCGCCGGCACGGCGGCAGTCGGCGCCGCCGGCACTGTGGCAGTGGGCGCTGCCGGCACGGCGGCAATCGGCGCTGCTGGCGCTTCCGGCACGGTGGAAGTGGGCGCTACTGGCGCTGCCGGCACGGCGGCAGTCGGCGCTGCTGGCGCTTCCGGCTTGGCGGCAGTCGGCGCCGCAGGCGCGTCCGGCACGGCGGCAGTGGGCGCTGCGGGCGCGTCCGGCACGGCGGCAGTCGGCGTCGCGGGCGCTTCCGGCCTGGCGGCAGTCGGCGCTGCTGACGCTTCCGGCCCGGCCACCTTTTCCGGAGCGGGCAGGGGCTGAGGAGGAGGCGGCGGCAACGCCGGGTCATTCCGGAAGATGAAGCGCTCGCGGCGACTGGCACAGCACGGGGGCACCAGGGGGCGTGTCAGGAGATAGGAGAAGGCCTCCAGCGACTCGTCCGGCACGATGGGATCGATGGGAGGACAGGGCTGCTCCCCGCCCACCAGCCACACGGCAATCCAGGAAGGGTCCCGCTTCCTGGACGAGGTCTTGGTGGGCTGGGCCTCCGCGTGAAGCTGAAGCTCATGGGGCTGGGAGAACCAGAGCCAGACCTCCACGGTGGCCCCCAGCACCGGGAGCTCGAGCCGCTCGCGGGGGTGGCTGGAGCCGAGCTTGAAGGGCCGCGTCTCGCGGCTCGTCACGGACATCACCGAGCCGCTCACCTCCCGTCCGTCTTCGGAGCACTGCCAGGTGAAGGAGAGCCGGAACTCCGGGTCCGGCAACAGCACGCTGCCCGACCTGGCGCGAACGGGCAGCCCCTGGGGAACCGACTGGGCGGCCGGGTCAGCGCCGGGAAGCGCGGGCGTCTTGGAGGGCACGTTCTCGGGAGAAGGCATGTCTCGACCTCGATGCACTGCATGAAGTGGGAAGGGAGGAAGCACGAAGGGGCCGTGCCGCACGCGCTCGCCTGGCGCCGGCACGGCCCCTCCACCGCAGCCCGCGGGCTGCCGGCTCAGGTATGGCGATCGAGGACGGTGAAGTAGTAGCCCTTCTCCCGGTCACCCTTGAGGGCGAAGGTGAGCGCGCTCAGGCCCGTCAGGTCGATCTCCGTGAACTTCTGGCTCATGACGGCGGAGGTCAGCGTCTCGCTCCGCACCACGTTGCGCACCAGGCCCACGTAGATCTTCGGCGTGAGGCCAAAGGAGGCCTGGTCCCCGAAGCCCACGCCCGGCTGCTTCATCACCGGCTGGCCGTCCTTGATGAGCGTCACCTCGATGCCGCCCGCCGTGTGGATGTTGTTGGCGACATCAATCTCGTTGGACTCGGTGCTCAGCCCCGTCTGCATCAGCTCGTAGTCCTGCTCGATCTGGCCGAGGGCGTAGATGCTGCCCTCGTTGACGCTCATGGGCAGCACGCCGCTGGCGCCGCCGTCCCACGACACCGCCACCTGCGTGTCCACCGTATAGGTGAAGTTGTGGTAGCCGTTGAAGCCCACCCGGTCGATGACCTGCCACGCGGTGGGCGGCAGGGCGGTGAGGTCGGCGCGGCGATTCTTGAGGAACACCAGGACGCTGCCGTCCTTGTTGTCCGAGAGGTTCTGGTACGTCACCTTGATGTCATTGGCCATGGGTTTTCTCCTTTGTGAAACAGTGGTTGGGTGAAGTCTCTGGGTGCTGGAACGTGTCAGGGCTGGCGCGCGAGGACGGTGAAGTAGTAGCCCTTCTCCCGGTCACCCTTGAGGGCGAAGGTGAGCGCGCTCAGGCCCGTCAGGTCGATCTCGGTGAACTTCTGGCTCATGACGGCGGTGGTCAGCGTGTCGCTCTTCGTCACGTTGCGCACCAGGCCCACGTAGATCTTCGGCGTGAGGCCAAAGGAGGCCTGGTCCCCGAAGCCCACGCCCGGCTGCTTCATCACCGGCTGGCCGTCCTTGATGAGCGTCACCTCGATGCCGCCCG
>NZ_JAAIXZ010000018.1:127163-239878 GCF_010894435.1 Pyxidicoccus trucidator
ACGTTGCGCACCAGGCCCACGTAGATCTTCGGCGTGAGGCCAAAGGAGGCCTGGTCCCCGAAGCCCACGCCCGGCTGCTTCATCACCGGCTGGCCGTCCTTGATGAGCGTCACCTCGATGCCGCCCGGCGTGTGGATGTTGTTGGCGACATCAATCTCGTTGGACTCGGTGCTCAGGCCCGTCTGCATCAGCTCGTAGTCCTGCTCGATCTGGTTGAGGGCGTAGATGCTGCCCTCGTTGACGCTCATGGGCAGCACGCCGCTGGCGCCGCCGCCCCACGACACCGCCACCTCCGTCTCCACCGTATAGGTGAAGTTGTGGTAGCCATTGAAACCCACCCGGCTGATGACCTGCCACGCGGTGGGCGGCAGGGCGGTGAGGTCGGCGCGGCGGTTCTTGAGGAACACCAGGACGCTGCCGTCCTTGTTGTCCGAGAGGTTCTGGTACGTCACCTTGATGTCATTGGCCATGGGTCTGCTCCTCGTGTGGTGTGATTGGGAATGATTGCGCCAGGCCTGCTGGAGGAACCGTGAATCCCCCGCCCACGGCCCGTTGCACTCTCTTGGACTCGCGCCGGAAACCCGTGTGATTTCCGGAAAGCTTTAGCGGCGTGGATTCATCGCCGACGCTTGCCGCCGCGGGCCGGGGAGCCGCGCCGCGACGAGCTCTTCCCGCGGCCGGCCCCGGTGGTGGACCGCCTGCTCCTCAGCGTCACGCGCAAGATGCTGTAGGCGTGCTGGATGCGCTTGCGGACGTTGCAGTTCGTCAAGCCCAGGTGCGAGGCGATGTCGTCATAGGGCATGTCCTGCAGGAAGCGCATCACGGCGGGCTCACGCAGGTGCGGAGGCAGCGCCAGGATGTTGCCCCGCAGCTGGCTGCCCAGCTCTCCCATCAGCAGCGCGACCTCGGGCGAAGACGCGCCAGGCAGGAGTCCACCGGACTCGGCCCACGCGTCTTCCTCCAAGGAGGGAGTGTCCTGATAGCGCCGACGGACACGGTAGACGTCCACGCAGACGTTGTGGAGCACCCGCCCCAGCCAGGCCTTCTCATTGGCGATGTGACTGGCATGGCGTGGAAAGCTCTCACACGCACGGAGCATCGCGGCGCCGAGGGCGTCCTCCGCGTCGACCCGGTTGCCATTCATCAACCGCAAACTCTGACTGAAGAGGTAGTCCCGGTGGCGCTGCCAGATCGCCCAGAAACGTTCACGCACATTCGCGGTTACGAGGTGCAAGGCAGAAACCCGGGGATGGCCGAAGATCCGGCTGTATCCCCAGGACGAAGCATCCCGGAAACCGTGAATCCTTTGACAACTGGTGTACGGGCCCCTCTGGCGGCTCACAAATCCGCGCGGGCGACGTCTACTGGGAGCCCCGGCAACCCGGCGCGCTCTTCCTACTCCACCGCGCGGTCAACGAAACGAGACAAGCCAATGTCCATCCCCCTCATCTGCGGCCTGGGCGCGCTCATCCTCGCCATCCTCCATGCCATCAACGGCCGCTCGTCGCTGTGGCTGGCCATCGGCCTGCTGGCGCTCGGCATGGTGCTGCCCTCCGTCCGCTGGCGGTAGGAGGGCAGCACCCGGCTCCGGAGCGAGTGACTACAGCGGCTCCAGCAGGAACTGCTGGCAGTCGTTGTTGGACCACACCCACTGCTGGAGGATGGTGCCGTTGCCGCTGCTCCAGCAGTTGGCCACGTCCAGCACCTTGCCGCTGTGCCGCGCCTCCAGCCGGTGGTAGCCGTTGCCCAGCGACACGGCCCGGAACTGCTGGTTGGCGCCACCGCCATAGCCCCACTGGTGCAGGCGTGCGCCGTCGGCGGTGCTCACCTCGGCGATGTCCAGCGCCTTGCCGCTGTAGCGAGAGATGAAGCGCGCGTAGCCGCTGTCCGTCGGCTCCATCACCCACTGCTGGCTGGTGCCGGAGTGGCAGTCCCACTGGTGGATGGTGGCCCCGTCCGCGCTGCTCGGGCCGTCGATGTCCACGCACCTGCCGGTCAGCTTGTTCACCAACCGGTACGCGGTGCCACCCGACGACTGCAGCACCTGGGCGATGGCGCTCAGCAGCGACGTGGCCCCCTGCGTGTCCTGGGTCAGCTCCCAGATCATCACGCCCCCGCCCTGCTGGAGCCCCAGCCGCGCCTTCGCCTGGAGGGTGGGAATGCCGTTGTAATAGACGTCGCCGACGTTGTCCTTCCACGGCGCCTGCGAGTCCCACGCGACGAGCTGCGAGTAGGCGACGTAGGACGACGGCGAGCGCCCGTAGAACGGAACGCCCAGCACCGCCTTGGACCGGGGCAGCCCACGGCCCACCCAGTAGTTCAGCGCCTGGACGGCGAAGTCATACGTCGAGTGGGGCTGGCCGCCGTCGTAGGCCATGATGTTGAGGAAGTCCAAGTCGCCGAACGCCGACGCGGGGATGCCCTCGCCGTAGTAGCCGTTGGCGACGACGGCGGCGGTGAGCAGCTTGCCCCGGCTGTGCATCGCGGCGCCCAGCTCGCGCGCCAGCGCGCCGAAGTTCTGCGCGGAGGCACCGGGCTCCGGGTACTCCCAGTCCAGGTCCACGCCGTCCAGCCCGGCCGCGTTCACGAAGGCCACCAGCGTGTTGACGAAGTTGGTGCGCGCGCCGGCGTTGGCGGCCATCTGCTCGAAGGCGCTGTCGTTGCCGTCGTTCCAGCCGCCCACCGCGATGAGCACCTTCACGCCCCGGGCATGCGCGGCCTGCACCAGCGCGCGCAGCCGGGCATCGCCGCTGCTCACCCCGGTGAGCCCGCCCTGCGCCGTGGGCAGCGCGAAGGCGTAGTTGATGTGGGTCAGCTTGTCGTACTGGATGGCGTTGACGTCGCCGGCCCAGGTGGGGAAGTAGCCAACCACGCGCGTCGCCAGCGCGTCGCCTTCCGCCGTGCCCACCGGCTCGTCGGCGGAAGCGTCGGGCGGCCCGGAGCAGGCCAGCAGGGTGGCGAGGCACGCGGCCCCGAGCGACAGCGGCTTCCAATGAGAGGCATTGAGGGACATGGGGGATTCCTTCCAGCGGAGGGAGGGGAGCATCAGCGCCACTGGTAGACGCGGACCCAGTCGACTTCCAGCTGCTGCGGCGTCTGGCGGATGAGGTCCAGCGTGGACTGCGGCACGCCGTAGTAGGGCGTGGCCGCGCCGTTCGCGCCGAACGGGTAGGTGCCGCCGACCGCCAGGTTCAGGATGATGAAGTAGGGCCGGTCATACACCCAGGCGCCGTACCGCTCGACCTCGGCGCGCGTCACCGTCTTCACCAGCGCGCCGTCGATGAACCACTTGATGTCCGCGGTGGAGAACTCCGTGCGGTACACGTGCCAGTCGCTGACGGGGCTGCTCGGGAAGAACTGGCCGTTGATGGGCGTGTTGCCGGAGTACCCGGGGCCATGCAGCGCGCCGGAGGTCCAGTTCCCGTAGCCGACGTTCTCCATGATGTCGAGCTCACCGCAGGCGGGCCAGCCCACCTGGCCGATGTTGTTCCCGAGGAGCCAGAACGCCGGCCACAGGCCCGGGCCCACCGGCATCTTGAGGCGCGCCTCGATGCGGCCGTGGCCGAACTCCCGCAGGCCAGCGCTCTCCAGGCGGCCCGAGGTGAAGGGATAGCCGTTGTTCCACTCGTTGCGCGCGATGAGCTTCAGCGTGCCGTTGCTCACCTGCACGTTGTTCGGCGAGCTGGTGTACTGCTGCTGCTCGCTGTTCACATGGACGCCGGTGTTGTGGGACCAGTTGGACGTGTTGACGCTGTTGCCGTCGAACTCGTCACTCCAGACCTGCACCCAGCCGCCACCGCCGCCGATGGCGGCCCAGGTGAACGACTCCCAGCACCCGCCGACGGCCGCACGGCTGGCATACAGCGGCGCGGAGGCGCCACGCTCCAGGTCCGCGGACACGAACAGCCCGTTGCTCCGGGCCTTCAGCGCGATGGAGCCATTGCCCAGCTCCACCCACTCGAACCGCTCCCAGTCCTGGATGCCAGGCCGGTTGGCGACGAGCTGTCCGCCCAGGTTCGTGTCTGCCGACACGTACAGGCCCGAGCCGGTGGCGCGCAGCGCGATGGAGCCGCTCCCCGCGTCCACCACCTGGAACTGCTCCCAGCCCTGCACCGTCGCGCGGTTCGCCACCAGGGGCGCGGTGGCCCCCAGGTTCTGGTCCGCCGACACGTACTGCTGCGACGCGCAGGCCCGCAGCCAGATGGTCTGCCCGACAGGCGCCGCCACTGCCTCCAGACTCAGAAGAAAGCACCCGGCGGCGAGCGCCAGCATCCAGCGGCTCGCAGCCACACTCCTCGAATTCGAGGCCATTCAGTCCTCCCCGTGGCCCACGATGCGAGCCAGGGGGTTGGCGCGGCACGTAGGCGTGGAACTCCGTTAGCACGGGGAAAGCCTGAATTGGCAATCTTTGTTTCTCTTCTGGAGAAAGTCAGGGCGCGGTGGACAGTTGTGCGTCGAGGAAGACCCAGCGCAGGGTGAGCCACTCGCGCAGGTACGTCACCTCCTCGTCGAAGGTGGTGTAGTCCGTCCGGAAGGACCAGAGCGGAAAGTTGCGGTACTGCTCCCCCCACCGGAGCTCGTCCCTGCGGGCGCTCGGGCCCACCTCCTGGGCCATCGCGTCGAGCCGCGCGTGGAGGAGCGCCGGGGCCAGGTCCGTGTAGAGGGCGGCCTTGAGCCGGGCGCGGAGCGGCGCGGAGAAGGTGGGCTCGGCGAGGATGCGCCCGAACATCCCGTTCTCCGCGCCCGTGTCGAGCGCGGCGGTGGGCCTCAGACGCTGCGTCTTCCACGTCTGTCCGAAGGTGCCGTCCAGGTCCCAGGGGATGTAGCGCCAGGGGCCGCCCTGGGGGTCATGGTAGTGGTAGGCGTTCTTGATGTCCGAGTCGATGGCCACCAGCAGCGTGACGAAGGCCCACCAGTCCGCGTAGTCGCGCAGGCGGATGCGCTGGGGCCCCTGGGCGCGGAACTCCTCGTCGCTGGCGGTGGCGACGAAGGTGACCAGGGCATCCAGGTCGTCGAACGCGCCCGGCTCTCCCGCCTCGGGCTTGCCGTCCTGCTTCTCGAAGCCGAGGTGCGGGTTGCGCTTGGGCACGCCGTCCGCGTCCACCAGCTTGAAGTTCGCGGCCCCCGTGTCCGCCTTGTAGAGGTTGCCGTTCCGGCTCAGCCCCTGCGCGGCCATCAGGTGTTTGTTCACATGGTCGGCCACCGTGTAGAGCCCGTGGTAGGCGCCGTCGAGGAACACCACCGCGCTGAAGGTCTTCACCTGGAGGGCTTCGGGTGAGAGCCGACCCCACAGCTCGAAGCCCAGCCTCGCGCGCAGGTAGGAGTTGTCATTGAAGGTGTTGATGAGCACCAGCGAGCGCCGCTGCGTGAAGCCGCCCCCCAGCTCGGGCTCGTTGAACAGGTCCTCCTCGGTGAACTTCACGGTGTAGCTGTTCTTGGGGAAGGCCAGCGAGCTGCTCCCGCGCAGCTTGCCCTCGGCGGCATGCGTGTGGCCCCGGTACGTGACGGCGATGGGGACATGCGCGTCGGGATTCATCTGCGAGGCGCCCTGGATGTGGACCACCGGGAGCCCGTACTCCTCGGTGTAGCGGCTCAGGTCCACCACCGGGACGTTGCCGGGGTCCGCCCAGTTGTCCGCCACGCCAATCTTCACCGTGCCCTCCTCTCCTCCGGGCGCGCGGAGCTTGAGCGTGTACACGGCGGCCTGGTCCAGCGCTGGCGTCCAGTGCAGCGTCGCCGTGTGCTTGTCGTAGCGGGCCCCACGCGGCAGCGACTCGATGCGGAAGGCCGCGCCGCGAGCGCGCCGGCCGGAGGCGCAGGAGACGGTCAGCGTGAGGGGCTCGCCCTCCTTCAGCCAGTGCGGGCCTCCCGCTGTTGGAGTGCAGCGTGGCTTGTCACGCTTCTGCTCGGCGCCGTCCGGAGCCGCGTCCTCCGCGGGGAGGACTTCCTCCGGAGCGTCCAGGACACCGGCCTCCTGCACACCGCACCCGGACCCTCCCAGCAGCAGAACGGCCACCAACCCGCGCACCACGCTCGCTCGCGCCATCAATTCCTCCCAGGGCAGGGAGGGTGGGCGTGGGAAGTCTCACCAGCCATTGCCCCCAGGCGTGTCGGGCCTGTGCTGCCGCGCACAGGCCCGGGACACGCACGCGGCGCACACCTTTGAAGACAGGTGCGTCTGGAGTTCAGCGCCGGGACAGCCCGTGGAGGGACATGAGCCGCTGCTCAGTGCCGGGTCAGGACTTCACCGTGGAGGGAGGCGGACTGCCTGCCGGTTGACGCCCGCGCAGCGACGCCGCCACCACCAGGGACAGGCCCGCGGCGGCGACGCCGCTCACGAAGGGCGCACCCGGAGAGATGGACGAATAGAGGAAGCCGCTCCACACCGGACCCACCACCCGCGCGAGTCCCCCCGCGGACTGGGCGATACCCAGCACGCCGCCCTGCATGTCCGGCCCGGCCAGCGCGGAAGCCAGGCTCGCGAGCACCGGCTGGAGCATGCCCATGCCCGTGCCCACCAGCAGCATGGCGACGACGAGCAGGGCGGGATGGGGCGCCAGGGCAATGCACGCCAGCCCCGCGCCCATGAGCGTGGCGCCCAGCAGCACGAGCGTGAGGCCTCGCGCCACGCGCGTCAGCCAGCCGATGGCGAAGGCCTGCAGCACGAAGGTCATCAGCCCCATCAACGCAAACAGACGCCCCACCTCGCGCTCCCCCCAGCCGAACCGCTCCTGGGCCAGCAGCCCGAAGGACACCTGCAGGTTCGTCATCCCGAAGAAGGTGAGGAAGAAGAGCGCGAGCACCGGGGCGATGCCCGGCTGGGCCAGGGCCTGGACCAGCCGCACCCGGGGCCGGCCCGGTGTGGCGGGTTCGCTCGCGAGGCCATGGCGCGGATGCGTCTCCGGGAAGAGGAGGAAGACACCCAGCATCGCCGCCGCCGCGAGCACCGCCGCGGCGAGCGGAGGCGCCCACTCTCCCCAGACATGGAGCTGGCTGCCGATGACGGGCCCCAGCACCATGCCCAGTCCGATTCCGGCGCCCACGCGGCCCAGCCCCGCGGCCCGGGACTTGGCGTCCGTCACGTCCGCCACGGCGGCCTGGCAGGCGGCCAGGTTGCCCGCGGTGGCGCCCGCCAGCAGCCGCGACGCGAAGAGCACGGGCAGCAGGTGGACGTGGGTGGCGTACGCGAAGAGGGCCATTGAAATGGCGTTGCCCAGCAGGCTCAGCAGGATGACGGGGCGGCGGCCCACGCGGTCCGACAGGCGCCCCAGCACGGGCGTGGCCACCAGCTGCGCGGAGGAGAACAGCGCGAGCAACACGCCCGCCGTCGTGGCCGAGCCACCCATGGACTCCACGTAGAAGGGCAGCAGCGGGATGATGAGCCCGAAGCCCACCAGGTCCAGGAACACGGTGATGAAGACGAGCGCCCGCACCCGGCGCTGGACGGCGATGGGCACGGGCTGCGCTGGCGAAGGCACGTCCATGTGGCGATGATTGACGCCAGCGGGCGCCCAGGGAATTTCTAATCGCGCGCGAGCGGGGCGACTGACCGATGAACCTCATCGAGCCGATGATGCTGGCCGGGGCGGTGCTGGGCGCCGCGGTGGGCGCGACGCTGGGCTTCTCCGCGGGCGCGCTGTGGGGCCTCGGCGGGTTGGTGGCCGGCGTCGTGCTGGGGGCCCTGGCAGGCCCCTTTCTCTTCATGTTCCTGGCGCTGCTCTTCGTCACCCTGCGCTACGGGCCGCGCCATACCCTGGGCCTGCTGCGCGAGCTTCGAGGCCCGCGCCCCAGGAGCTAACCAGGACGGCTCCAGCTCTTCGGCCAGTCGTCGAAGTCGCTGACGGCGTTGCCGTCGATGAGGAGCGAGTACATGGACTCCTCGGGGAAGTCGTTCAGGCGGATGGTCAGCGTGTGCCCGTCCACCTGCGCCCGGAAGGGGTGGAGGGGGTCACTCGCCTTGGCCCAGCTCAGCTTCCGGGTCATCAGCTCGTCGGCAGTCATGGGGTGGCTTGGGTGTTTCCGAGGATGTGCTGGTTCACGGTCTGGTTGGTCCGGTTCGAACTGCCCAGGAGCTCCTTCCAGACCTCATCGCCCTGGAGTCCCTTGGCCTCGGCCTTCTTCACCAGCTGGTTGAAGCTCGGTCCGTTGATACTACCGTACGTGAAGAAGTCCCGGGCGCGGAGCAGCGCGACTTCCAGCGGGTTCTTCATCATCTTCCGCGCCTCGAGCCGGGCGTCGTGCCGGATTTCCACCGCGCGCCGGGCCCGCTCCTGCAGCGGAACGCCCTCGGCGGCCCACTTCTTGTCCAGCTCGGGGATGGTCTTCACCTTGTCCAGGTACCACTTGCGGATGTCCGAGTTGCTGGTCGGCTTCTTCGCGCCGCTCGCGTCCGGGCCCCGCACCTGGTCCGTGTTGGAGGTGGAAAGCCGGCGCGGGCGCGTCCGGGCCGCGCCGGTGTCGAAGTCATCCTGGCGCCGCCCGGAAGACGACGGCCGGGAGGACGGGGAGTCCGTGCGCGACGGCTTGGGCGAAGACGAAGGGCTCCCCTTCGGCGACTTCGGCGGGGTGGCCGTGTCGATGCGGGGGGAAGAGGGGGGCGTCTTCCGGAAGAGCTTCATGGGGGGCGTGCCTTCGTTGGGACGGTGGAGGAACCGAATACTGGTTTATCGGAGCAGGCAGGGGAAAGTTGCGACCTTTGCCTACCTTCCCTCACTTTTCACTTCCTGAGAGCACGGAACTCACCGAGGGTGAGAGCGGGCTCCCCTGAAGCGGGAGCGGCGCGGGCCTGCGGCCAGCACGAGCAGCACCGCCCACGTCACAGCTCCCCCCTCGCCCGTGGCCGCGCAGCCCGCCTCCTCCGTGCCCTCCTCCTCCTTGCAGGGCAGCCACAGCCGGCAGGTGCCGCCCGCCTTCACGCACAGCCGTGTCCCGTCGGGTCCGGTACAGGCCTCGCCGAAGCGGCCTGCCTCCAGCCCCGCCGCCGCGCAGCTCCGCGCGCCGTCGGGCCGGGTGACACAGGCCATTCCCAGCGGACAGTCCGCATGGCCCTCGCACCGTGCGGCGCAGGCATCCACCGTCGCGTCGATGGGCGCCCTCTCGGGCGGAGCGCGCGCAACGTCGTCGAGCACCTGCTGGAGGAACTCCGCGTGCGCATCGACGCGCGTGTTGGTGCCCACCGTGCAGGCCAGGTCTCCAAACGAGGTGACGCCGATGAGGTGCTCGCTACCGTCGACTTCCAGGAACGAGGGCCCTCCGCTGTCGCCACCGCACGACATTCCGGGCGCGCGCTCGATGGAGTAGTTCCCCGCCGCCACCGCTGACACGCGAGCGGTGCCGCCGCGACGCAGGCCCGTCAGTCCCTGGTCGTCCAGGCCGAAGCCCACCACCCGCGTCGTCCTCCCCACCACGTCGCCGGGCAGCGACATGCCGCTCAGGGGCATGGGCGAGACGGGCGCATCGTGGGCCAGGATGAGCACGCCAATGTCATGGGCTCCCGCGCGCCAGTCGGGGTGGAGCCGCCCGTCGATGACGCGCACGCGCTCGGTGCCGAGCGCCCGGGCCGTCTCGGCCGCGAACACCACCGAGAGTACCTGCGGAGCGTCGGCGTTCTCCACGCAGTGCGCCGCCGTCAGGACGACCCGGGGCGCCACCAGCGTGCCCGTGCAGGTGACGGGTGACGCCGCGTCCGGCTCGCCGCAGATGGGCGACACCGGGACGATGGCCCCCACGGCGGGAAAGCCCGGCTCCAGCTGGCCGCCCATCACCGGCTGCTTCCGCTCCGACGTCGACGTGGCGGAGACGGGCGCGTGCGGCACCTCGCACGCGCCCATTGCCGCCGCCACGAGGAGCAGCGCGGCGAGAGGCCCCGTTCGAAGAAGGCCGCTCACGAGAGTCAGTCCCGGGAGAAGTCGCCCTGCGGCGCGGCCGAGGCCTGGCCGTTGAGGTCCCAGTACTTCCACTCGCCGGTCCTCGCGCCGTTTTCGTAATGGCCCTCGACGGCCAGCGCGCCGTTCGGGTGCCACTCCGAATAGGGGCCCTGCGCCTGGTGTCCGACGAGCGTACCCTCGGCCCACTTCTGGCCGTCGGAGCGCCACGCCGTCCACTTCAGCTCCTTCGAGCCCGCGGTATGGACCTCCTCGCGGTTCTTCTTTCCCTCCTCGTAGTAGAGGGTCCACAGGCCGTGCTTGAGGCCGCCCCGGTATTCGCCTTCGAGCTGCTTCACGCCATCCTCGAAGTAGCTGACCCAGCGGCCTTCCATCTTTCCGTCGACGTACTGCCCTTCCGTCTTGGACTTGCCGTTGGAGTGCCACTCCGCCCAGCGGCCATGCTTCACGCCGTCGGACTTCGCGCACCACTGCACGGTGCCCTCCGGCGGCGCGCGGCCGTTCAGCCGCGCGCCATCGGGACAGGGACCGGAGGACCGGCTACAGCCTTGCGCCAGGCCCAGGACGGCGGCCAGCGCGAGCAATGTCCTGGAGGAAGCCATCAGCCGCAGGTACCCACGCCGCTGCAGCTGCAGTTGTTGCCGGCGAACGTGTAGTCATCAGAAGCCGCGGCGAAGCTGCCCAGGCCGTAGTCGTGCTTGGCGCAGTCCTGCGTGTACACCGTCGTCCCCACGCACGGGGGCGTGCTGGTGATGCCGCAGCCCTGGCCACAACGGCCCTTGCAACCACCGCCCGAGCCGCCGGTGCAGCCGCAGCCCCGGCCCGCCTGACGGTAGTAGCCGGAACCGATGTTCTGGTTGCCGCAGGTGCAGGAGAGGTGCGTCCAGCCGCGCTCGGAGACGAACTCGTAGCCCGTGAGGAGCTCTCCCACCGGGACAATCTGCATGAAGCTCGTCTGGCGCATCGCCACGTCCTCGACGCGGGTGCGCTGGGCCTCGTCCTTCTCGGCCACCAGCTTCGTGATTCCCTCCAGCAGCGGGCCCATCAACCCGGCCTGCGCCGCGTCGAGCGGAGCGCCGCTCGGGTTGAAGCTGCCGGTGCCCTGGTTGAAGTCGATGTGGAAGCCGATGACCGGCTCACCGAAGTCGTAGGTCGCCTCGACGACCTTGGACTCGGTCTCCACCACCAGCACGCGGACCGAAGCGCCGCCGGCCCGGTACGTGGCCTCGAGCGTCGTCTCGTCATGCTGGAGGAGCGCGAAGCCTTCCGCCGCTTCCTCCCGGGCCGCGGGCCCGTCCGAACAACCCAGCGTCAGCGACATCGCCACCGTGATTCCGCACAGCCAGAGCGCCTTCATTCCATTCTCGATTCCGCGCGTCGGGTTCACGCACGAGTATTGAGAAAGTAGGAAAGCTCAACAGCGGAGGTCAAAGCGAAAAGCCAGAATTCGAGAATCATCCCGGCCGATGTTGCGAGGGCGGAGCTGACCCGTGGGCGGGTCTGAAAGGACTGGAGCCGACGCGAGGTGCTCGCGCAGTGAAGATGAGGCCGCGGCCCGGGGTGGCGAGGGGGAAGACGAGTCTCCCCGGGCCGCGGTACCTCAGGGGCGCCTCAGCGGCGTCCCCCACCTCTCTCGCCGCGCTCGGGCAGGCTCAGCGTGGTGCCATCCAGCGTCGCGTCACCGCACTCCGGACCGAAGACCAGCACATGGGACTCTCCGTCCGCGCTGGCGCGCGTCAGCGTCCCGGACGTGGGCCACGGGCAGACGTTGCGCGGCGGCCGGACGATGGCCTCGAGCGTGACGGTGCCCTGCGTGCCGTCGAGGAACTCCTCCGTGTAGGAACCGTCGAGCGTGCGCACCGGCGGCGTGTCGCTGGAGAATGAGACAGACAGGGAGCCGGTCAGGTGTACCGAGCTCACCACCGCGCCCGAGGCATCCGTCCGGGTGCGCGTCACGTCCGCCTGCGTGGACTTCTGCCGCGGCGGAGCCCCCAGCGTCAGCTCCGACGTGGAAGAGGTGGTGCCCTGCGACGTCGAGACATCGCCCGCGTCGTTCGTGCGGGAAATCTGGAAGGTGACCGACTGGCTCTGCGTCACGGCACCCTCGCAGTTCTCCGGCGCCTCGTAGGTGGACGCGATGTCCACCGTGCCGCTGGAAGGTCCGCCCCGACCCGAGCCACCACCACCGGGCGGGCCGCCATCGCGCCCCTGCGTGGAGTGCTCGCGCACCGTGCCTTCGCCACCCTCCGGGGGAGGAGGCCTGCCACCGCCACCACCGCCGTGGCCGCCGCCGCGCCCTCCGGGCCGCTCCGGCGCCGCGCAGTCCGTCCACTCGAGGTGCACCGTGGCCGGCAGGCTCTGACCGCAGACGTCCACGTAGGTGATGTCCGGCGTGGCGTCGCAGTGGAAGCCCTCCACCGCCTGCGGGCGCAGCTTGTCCATGCCTCGCAGCAGACTGGAGACCTCCACCGCGTCACTCGAGTCCGACGCGGCCTCCACGGCCTGGGAGACCTCCGCCGTGGCCTCATCCGCCGTCTTGTCCGAGCTGCAACCCACCGTCATCGCGCCCGCTGCGAACGCGAGTGCTCCCAGCCACTGACTGCTCCTGCTGCGCGTCATTTGTGCTCCCCTGGTATTCAGGTGCCCGGCCGCTTCCCACTGCGCCCAAGAGACGAGACGAATTGATTTCGTGTTCCCGGCACTGGTTTTTTCCGCGCTTGCGGAGCGTGCCGCACGGACCGCTACACTGGTGCCTTGACCGTGAACGACGAGCTGCGCGCACTCATCCTCGAGGCCCAGGACGGCAGCGTGCGCGCCTTCGAGCTGCTCATTGCTTCGCACATGCCGCAGGTGCGCCGCTTCGCGCGCGCCTTCGCCGCGTCGGACGCGGACGTGGATGACCTGGCGCAGGAAGCCCTGGTGAAGGTCTACAAGAGCCTGCGCTCGTTCCGCTTCCAGTCCGCCTTCAAGACGTGGCTCTACTCCGTGGTCCGCAACGTCTTCTTCGACGCCACGCGCAGCCGCGCCGGCCGGGAGCGGGCCTTGGAGGAGCCGCTGGAGCAGGACCACGCCCGCGCACCCTCCACCACCGAGTCCGCCGACGAGGGACTCGCCCGCGCGGAGGAGCGCGAGCGGCTGTGGCGCGCACTGCGGACCCTGCCGGCGGAGTTCCGCACGGCGGTGGTGCTGTTCGACGTGGAGGGACACAGCTATGAAGAGGTGGCCGCCATCGAAGGCGTGCCCGTCGGCACGGTGAAGTCGCGCCTCTCACGGGGACGGACGCAGCTGCGCACCCTGCTGGCGGGGGAGCAGGCGCCCGCGGGCCCGGCTGAATCCGGAGCGGTGGGAACATTCCATGGCGACGTTTCGTCTCAAGGTTCCAGGAGTGGGAAATGAGTGAGCCCGAAGAGACCGAGGACCGCGCGCTGCGCGAGCGCCTGGGAACACTGCGGGAGGAGACGCCCTCACTCGACTTCCAGTCCGCGCTCCATCGACGGTTGGTGGAAGCGGGCCCGCCGGACCCTGCTCCCGGGTGGGACCGGGTGCGCTGGCTGTTCCGCCACCGGGCCCCGGTGCTCTGGCCCTCGGTGGGCGTGGCCGCGGGCGTCGCCGCCTTCCTGGTGCTGAGCGCGGTGCAGGAGCCCCCTGCCCCGCCGCCCACCGTGGCCTCGCGCCCGCTTGCCGTCCCCGGCACGCAGGTCCCCGTGAGCAAGGTGGCGGTCATCAAGCTGGACTTCACGGCGGACGTGGCCGTGGAGCAGGCGGACTTCCAGGTGAGCCTGCCGGAGGGGCTCTCCTTCTGGGCGGACGGCGAGGAATTGCCGCTGCGCTCCTTCCAGTGGACCCAGGCACTCAGTGCGGGTAGCAACGTCATCCCCATCGCGGTGCGCGGGCAGCGACCGGGCCGATACCTCGTGACGGCCCAGGCACGCGCCGGTGAGCAGCGCATCGAGCACGACGTGGTGCTGGAGGTGACGGACGGATGAACAGGTACCCGCCAGGAATTGCCGCCGTCCTCGTGGCGCTCGTCCTGTTCTCCTCCGGCGCCGCGCGTG
The DNA here is from genome assembly GCF_010894435.1 of Pyxidicoccus trucidator. Taxonomy (NCBI): domain Bacteria; kingdom Pseudomonadati; phylum Myxococcota; class Myxococcia; order Myxococcales; family Myxococcaceae; genus Pyxidicoccus; species Pyxidicoccus trucidator. The sequence goes on from NZ_JAAIXZ010000018.1 coordinate 141,103, forward strand.
CGCAGGAGCAGGTCGCCCCTCCGCCCATGGAGACCGGTGCGGCGCGGCCTCCGGCGGCGCCCACGGCCGCTCCCGCCCCCGCGACGCCTCCTCCCGCGGAGACCGGCGCGGCGCGGCCACCCGAGTCCTCCACCGGTGCGGCGCGCCCGCCCCAGGCACCCACCTCCGCGCCCCCGCCGCCCTCCGCGAACGAGCCCGGGGCCCGCGTGCGCAGCTCCCACACGGTGGACGTCATCGCTCCAGGCGAGAAGGTCGACACCATCATCGGCCGGATGAGGACGGACCGCCCGGCGCCGCCGCCCCGCGGTGACGCTGTACGGCCGCCTCCTGGCACGGAGTCTCGCGAGCGGCCGTCAGGCCGGGGACCGGGGCGTAACGACGGACAGCCTCCGCCGGGCGGTGACGGGCGCACACGCCCCTCGTCGCCACGCACCGACGGCGCGCCACCGCCGCCCTACTCGCAGCCGCCGCCCCCGCAACCGCGACCATGACGGTCGTCCCAGCGCTCACCCTCGTGGCGTTGCTCGCCACGGGAGACCCGCTCGAGCTGGCGCGGGAGGCCTTCGCCGGAGGCCGGTACGACGAGGCGGAGCAACTCGCTCAGCAGGCGGCCTTGCCGCCAAGGCTCGGCACCGCGCTCTACCTCGTGGGGCTTGCCCGCTTTCGCGCGGGGCGGCCCGCTGAAGCCCTGGAGGCGCTCGACGCCGCCATGCTCGCGGAGGACGCGCCCGAGCCCGGCCAGTGGAGCTTCAACCGCGCCGCCTGTCTCTACGCGCTCGGCCGCTTCGACGAAGCCGAGCAGTCCTTCGCCAACGCCGCCGTCGACCCGGCACTCGCGCGGGTGGCCTGGGCCAACGCGGGCTTCGCCGCGCTGGATGCCGGCGCCCCCGAGCGCGCCGCCACGTGGGCGGACCGCGCGGCCCCCGGCGCCTCCGAGCGGGAGGCCGTCCTGGTGGAGGAGCTACGCGCCCTCATCGCCCAGGCCCAGGGCCGCACCGTGAGCGAGAGCGACGAGGCGTACCGCCAGGGCCTCGTGTCCTTCGACGCGGGACGCTTCGACGAGGCGCGCGCGCACTTCCTCCGGGCGGCAACGCTCGCCCCGGACTCGGGCCGGGCGAAACTCATGGCCGGCGCCTCGGCCTGGAGAACCGGCGCACGCACCGTGGCCCGGGAGGACATCACCGCGGCGCTCTCGCTCACGCTGGAGCCGGGGGACCGGAGCACCGCGCACCAGTACCTCGACCGCCTCTCCTTCGGGTTGCGCGCGAGCGGCCCGGGCCTGCGACTGTCGGCGGGAGCGGGCCTGGGCTTCGACAGCAACGTGCTGCAGGTCGGCGTGGCGGCGCGCGAGGTGTCCGACACGAGCAGCGACACCGACACGGCGAGCGTCTTCGCGGAAGCCGGGGTGGGGCTCGCGGCCCGCTTCCGCCTCTCCGACACGCTGTTCGCGCACCTCTCCTATGGCGGAATCCAGCGGGCCTACACGCAGGACTCGCTGCGTGACTACTCGCTGCAACTGCACCGTGCGGCGGCCTCGGTGGAGTGGGAGGCGGCCCGCCGGGTGCGCGTGGGCGTCTCCGCGGGAGGGGACCTGTTCTTCACCGGCCTGTCGGACTTCCGCGGGCTGCAAGCCTCCGCGAACGGCTGGGCCTGGCTCGCGGTGGACGAGAGCGAGCTCACGAGCACACGGCTGGACCTGACCTTCGCCCAGAAGACCGGCCTGGCCAGCGAGTTCGACTACCTCACCGGTCCGCGACTGGATGCGACCTTGTCCCAGGAGCTGCGGCTGGCGGCGCAGAGCGTGACGGCGTGGTACCGCTACCGGCAGGACCGCATCGGGACGCTGGTGCAGCTCGCGTCGCCCGACTCCTCCGGGGCGTCGCAGGAGTACGTCATCCCCTTTGGCTGGGCGGGGCACGCGGCGGGCGCCTCCACGCGTCTCGTGTTCGGCCGACGCTTCGACGCGAGCCTCGAGGCCGAGGTGGAGCGGCGCGACTACCTGCACGACAGCTACCTGCGCGTCACGGCGGTGGATGGGAGCGTGGAGGAGCTTGGACGGCGGAGACGCCAGGACAGGCGCTTCGTGCTGGGCACTGCCTTGAGCACGCGGCTGTCCGCGCGGCTTCAGCTCTCCGCGCGCTACGAGCTGCTGGTGAACCGGTCCAACGTGGACACGCGACTCACCGATGAGCCCGGGACCTGCGTGGCGCCGGACTACGTCTGCCACGCCTACGACTACACCAACGGCAACTACGAGAAGCACGTGCTGATGCTCGAGCTGGGCGCCTCCTGGTGAGCGGGTCGTCACGGGTGTCGGACGAAATCCCCTGGGAATTTGTTCCCGCGCACTGTCCGGCAGCGAGCCCCGGGCCGTCGCGCTTCGTTGAGAAGGCGAAACTGGTTCCGGAACCGTCACCCACGGGTTTGGAGGAAACGTAACGGCTTTTGTAACGATGTGGGCCGAGAGGAGCACTCGACCTTGGCCCCACCCGATGATGATTCCGACCCCAAGCCGTTGCTTCCCAAGCTCAGCCGCCGCGCCTTCTTCACCGGCGCGGGCGCGTCCGCGCTGACCGCCACGCTGGCGCAGACCGCCGCGCAGGCGGCCGGCACCGCGGCTCCTCCCGTCCTGGGGCCCGAGCCGTCGACCCTGCAGCTCTCCATCAATGGCCGCACCGTCTCCGTCCAGGCGGACCCCGGCACCACGCTGGCGGAGCTGCTGCGCCACCAGCTCGGCATGACGGGGACGAAGGTGAGCTGTGACAGGGGCGCCTGCTCGGCGTGCACGGTGTGGCTCGACGGCGAGGTGGCCGCGAGCTGCATGACGCTGGCCTTCGATGCCCGGGGCCGGAAGGTCACCACCATCGAAGGGCTCGCGAAGGGCGACGAGCTCCACCCCGTGCAGCGCGCCTTCGTGGAGAACGACGCGCTCCAGTGCGGGTTCTGCACCCCCGGCATGGTGATGAGCTGCGCCGCGCTGGTGGACCGCAATCCGAAGTGCACGCTCGACGAGGTGAAGCAGGCGGTCAGCGGCCATCTATGCCGGTGCGGCACCTATCCCAACGTCTTCAAGGCCACCCTCGCCGCGGCCAAGGCGAGCGGCAAGGGCAAGGGGAAGAGCTGATGCAGGACGTCAAGGACACCACGGGCACCCAGGCCCCCAGCAAGCCGGCCGAAGGCGGGAAGCAGGCCGCGGGCCCCCAGAAGCCGCCGCCCCCCAACCCGGGCCCCGCGCGGCAGCAGGTCATGGCCTACGGCATCGTCGGCGAGGGGCTGAAGCAGGTCACCCGGCGGGTGCCCGAGGACGAGCCCCCTCCCCTGCCGGAGAACGCGAAGCTGAAGTCCATCGGCAAGCCCATCTCCCGCCTGGACGGCGTGGAGAAGGTCACCGGCCGGGCCCGCTACACCTTCGACATCCAGCTTCCCGGAATGCTCTGGGGCCAGCGGCTGCTGTCGCCGTACCCCCATGCGCGCATCAAGTCCATCGACACCTCGGCGGCCGAGCGCTACCCGGGGGTCCGCGCCATCCACATCATGGAGCGGGTCTTCTCGGCGGCGCGGCTCCGGGACCCGAAGGCGGAGCAGGGCAGCCGCTACCCCACCATCCGCTATGCGGGCCAGCCCATCGTCGGCGTGGCCGCCGACTCGCCCCGCGCCGCCGAGGCCGCGGTCCGACTCATCAAGGTGGAGTACGAGCGCCTCCCCCATGTCAGCGGGCTCGAGGATGCGATGAAGGAGGACGCACCTCGCGTCTTTCCCGGCCCCACCGAGCAGGCATCCACGGCGGGAGGCGGAGGCGCGCCCCCGGGCCTGCCCCAGAAGGGCAACGTGCGCGGCCCCGATACGAAGCCGCGAGGCGTGGGCCCTCGCGGGGATGTCGAGAAGGGCTTCCGCGAGTCCGACGTCGTGGTCGAGACGGAGTTCCGCACCCAGGTGCAGACCCACGTGCCCATGGAGCCGCATGGGCTCGTCGCGGACTGGAAGGACGACGTGCTCACCCTCTACGCGTCCACCCAGCACGTCGGCAGCGTCCGGGACGAGGCCGCCGAGTACTTCGACCTGCCGAAGAGCAGGGTCCGCGTCCTCAGCGACTTCACCGGTGGCGGCTTCGGCGCGAAGTACGGCATCGGCAGCTTCGGGCTGCTCGCCATCCACCTCTCGCGCAAGGCGGGGGCGCCGGTGCGGATGGTCCTGGACCGCCGCGACGAGCATGTGTCGGGCGGCAACCGGCCGAGCAGCATCCAGCGCCTCAAGCTCGGCGCGAAGCGTGACGGCACGCTCGTGGCGCTCCAGGTGCAGGCCCATGGCACCGGCGGCGTGGCCGGAGGCGCGGGGGTCGGCTTCTGCCACTCCACGCTCTACGAGTGCCCGAATGTGAAGGTGGAGCAATACGACGTCTTCACCAACGCCGGCCCGTGCGCGGCCTTCCGTGCGCCCGGCCAGGTCCAGGGCATCTTCGCCCTCGAGCAGGCCGTCGACGAGCTGGCGGAGAAGCTCGGGATGGACCCCATCGCCCTCCGCACGAAGATTGACGTCTCGGGGACTGACGACAGCCTGGCCCGCGCCTACGAGCGCCGGATGGGCGCCGACCGGTTCGGCTGGAGCAAGCGGCGGCCCGCGGGCTCGGACAAGGGCCCCATCAAGCGGGGAATGGGCTTCGCGCAGTCCCAGTGGATCTACCTGGTCCACCGCAACACCGCCTGCGAGGTCCGGGTGACGGGAGATGGCTCCGTCGAGGCCTTCAACGCCACCCAGGACATCGGCACGGGCACGCGGACCATCCTCGCGCAGGTGGTGGCGGAGGAGTTCGGCCTGCGGCCCGAGCAGATTGGCGCCCACGTCGGAGACTCGCGCTACCCGATGGGGCCCGCCTCCGGTGGCAGCCGGGTCACCAGCTCCCTCACGCCGGCCGCCCGGAACGCCGCGCACCGCTGCGTGCGGGACCTGGCCTCACGGCTGGCGCCCCACTTCCAGGCGAGCGCGGACGACATCGTCTTCGCTGACGGGAAGGTCCTGGTGAAGGGGAAGCCCGCGACGGCGATTCCCTTCAAGGAGGCCGTCAAGAAGGCCGGGGTGGTGGAGCTCTCCCACCGCGCCGAGCGCCGCGACGACTACGAGGGCTACATGATGGTCACCCCGGAGATCAGCATCAGCCGGCACGGCATTGGCGGCGTGCAGTTCGCCGAGGTCGAGGTCGACACGGAGACCGGCATCGTCAAGGTGGAGCGGGTCGTCGCCGTGCACGACTGCGGGCGCCCCATCAACCCCAAGCTCACGGAGAGTCAAATCTACGGCGGGGTGATTCAGGGGGTGAGCTATGCCCTCTACGAGGAGCGGCACCTGGACCTCGCCAGCGGGCACCAGCTCAACGCCAACGTCGACCAGTACAAGATTGTCGGCTCGCGCGAGGTGCCAGGCATCGAGGTCATCCTCCTGGAGCAGCTCGGCGCGCAGTCCTCGACGGATGCGCGCGGAGTGGCCGAGCCCGCCAACGTGGCGACAGCGGCCGCGGTGGCCAATGCCTTCTACAACGCGACGGGCAAGCGCATCCGCACGCTGCCCATGACACCCGCCAACGTCCTCGCGGCGCTGCGCGCCTGAGCGGACTGGAGGATTCATGCAGAGCTTCGAGTGGGTGGATGCGGAGTCCGTGGAGCAGGCCGCCTTGCTGCTGGGTGAGACAAGCGACCGCAAGCCCGTCCTTGCAAAGGCCGGCGGGATGGACCTGCTGGACTTGATGAAGAACGGCGTCGTCGCTCCCCAGCGGGTGGTCAACCTCAAGAGCATCAAGGGCCTGGACGGGGTGCGCTTCGACGCGAAGCAGGGCCTGGAGCTCGGCGCCCTGGTGACGCTGGCGCGACTCTCGCGGGAGTCCGACGTGCGCGGCCGCTTCGTGGCGCTGGCGGACGCGGCCGAGCACGCGGCGACGCCCCAGGTGCGCAACGCCGCCACCATCGGGGGGAATCTCCTCCAGCGGCCCCGCTGCTGGTACTTCCGGAATGACTTCTTCCACCAGGCCGGGGGCGATGACGCCGAGCGGGTGCGCGAGGGGCAGAACCAGTACCACGCCATCTTCGACAACCAGCGCACGGCGATGGTGCACGCGTCCACGCCGGCCACGGCGCTCGTGGCCTACGGGGCGACGGTGGAGCTCACCGGGCCCGGCGGAAAGACGCGGGTGGTGCCGGTGTCCGAGCTCCTGCTGCCCCCGGACATGAAGCGCCCGCGCGACACGGTCATTGCGCCGAACGAGGTGCTGACCCGCGTGCGCATCCCCGTGCCCGGAGCGGGAACGAAGGCGGCGTACCACAAGCAGGGTGAGCGCGAGAGCTACGACTGGCCCATCTGCGACGTCGCGGTGGTGCTGCGGATGGACGGCAGGGTCGTCCGTCAGGCGTCCATCGTCATGGGCTGGGTGGCGCCGACGCCCCGGCGCGCGACGGAGGCGGAGAAGCTGCTGGTGGGCAAGCCGGTCGACGAGGAACTCGCACGGCAGGTGGCGAAGGCGGCCGTGAGCGGAGCGACGCCGCTGTCCAAGAACGCCTACAAGGTCCCCGTCCTCGAAGCGGTGGTGCGCAGGACGGTCCTCGCCGCGTCGAAGGCCTGAGGGGCACGCATGGACTCGAGCAGCGAGCAGAAGCCACCTCCCGTCTGCCGGCGCCTGCGCTCCAAGGGGACGCCGGGCTTCCGGTACGACGCGGCGGTGGAGTGGGACTCGGGCTTCGTCTCGACGGCGACGTTCTGGTGCGTCTCGACGGGGGAGAGCGTGGGGCCGGATGACGACCTCGTGCACCCGCATTCCTGCGGAGGGGCCCGCGCCTGCTTCCGTGAGCCCCTGGAGGAACCGGAGGAGGACTCGCGGATTCTGGAGTGAGGTGTTCCCGAAGGCGGCGCTGCCAGCCAGGATGGGCTCGCGGGTTCCCTGAACCGCGAACCGCCTGGCCGCCTTCCGGATGAAACGACCGTTCCGCCTCTCCCGCCTCCTTCCACTGCTCGCCTTCCTGGCGCTGCTGAACCCCGTGGGCGGCCTGCTGCTGGTGGCGGTGTTCTTCGCGCCTTCCGGGACACCCCCGCTCCTGCACTTCCTCAAGGGCATCCTGCGCGAGTACAGCCTCGTCCTGCTGTTGCCCGCGCTCGTGACGGCGCTGCTCACCGTCTATGTGACTCATTCCGGGAGGTGGACCTGGCTGCGCTGGGGAGCATGGGCCGTCGTGCTCCTCCTCCTCTACGCCGCGTTGACGCCCGCGCTCTCCGCGTGGCGGATGGCCCGGACGCACGGAATCCCGCTCAGCTTCCGCGAGTACTTCCGGCCCCTCGTGGCCGACCGGCCGCTCCCGAGCCAGACGGTGCGCTTCGCCACCGTCGAAGGCGTCGACCTGCATGCCGACATCTTCCTCCCCGACGTCCGGACCTCCGACGCCCGGCCGGCCGTGCTGTACCTCCACGGCGGTGGGTGGAGCGGAGGGGAGCGCGGCTATGCCCGAGCCTGGGCCGACTTCCTCACCTCGCGCGGCTACCCGGTCATCAGCCTGGACTACCGGCTGTTCCCTCCCGCCACCGGCCTGAAGGCGCCAGGGGACGTCCAGTGCGGCATCGCCTGGGTGAAGGCGCACGCGGCCACCTACGGCATCGACCCGGCCCAGCTCGTCCTGTTCGGCGAGTCCGCGGGCGGGCACCTCGCCACCCTCGTCGCCTATGCCACGGGCGACTCGCGGCTCCCCTCCTCCTGCGACGCCGGAGACACGTCCGTGAAGGCGGTCATCAGCTTCTATGCCCCCAGCGACCTTGCCGGGCACGCCACACGCTCCGGTGCGGACTCGCGGCGGAACCTGGAGGGCTTCACCGGGGTGCCCCTGGAGGGCCATGAGGACCTGTACGCCCTGCTCTCCCCGCTCACTCACGTCGGCCCGGAAGCCCCTCCCACGCTCCTCGTCCACGGAGGGGCGGACAGCGAGGTGCCGCTCGACGCCTCACAGGCGCTGGCCACCCGGCTCGGTCAGGCCCGCGTGCCGCACCAGCTCTTCACGCTGCCGTACGCGGAGCATGCTTTCGACGTCTGGGATGGCGGCTTCGGCCGCCAGCTCGCCCAGGCCCTCGTCGGACGGTTCCTCCAGCAGCACGTGCCCGTCGGAGACCACCCCCGTCCTTGAGTCAGCGTGGCACCCCGGCCCGGCGGCCTACTGGCGCCACGCCTGGGGCACCTTCTTCTCGGAGGCGTACCGCTCCAGGTCCGCGAGCTGGCCGGTCGCCAGCTTCAGCTCCACCTCCACCTCCCAGCGGCGCTTCGAGGCCGTTCCTCCGGCCTCCGCTTCCAGCAGACGGCGCTTCTCCTCCTCCAGGCGGGAGATGCGAGCCCGCGCCTGGACGAACTTCGAGCGCCACTCGTCGGCCTCCTGCCGCGAGCGGTCCTCCTCCACGCGCTTCTTCCAGAGGGCCTGCTGCCACAGCTGGATGCCCCCCTTGTTGCGCTTGTACTCGTCGCGCGCGGCGTGGACGTCCTTGAGCGGCACGTCGAAGCGCTCGGTCTCCTCTCCCGCCGGCTCCAGCTTCAGCGAGGCGTTCCCCGCGCCGGACAGCGTGCAGTCCTCCACCGGCAGCCTCGCCGCGCCCACGTGGATTCCCTCCGTGAGCCCTCGCGCCATGAGCCAGCGCAGGCGCCGGGAGTCATCCTCCTGCGACATCGTGTCCCGCACCGGCCGCCAGTACTCGAAGTCCACGCTCAGCGAGCACGTCCTGCCCTCCGCCTCCAGCGCCATGCGGCGCAGCACGCGGCGCGGCGCGGCGTCGAAGCGCTCGACGACCAGCGCCACCAGCCCCAGTCCGTCGACATGCCGGACCGAGAAGAGCACGGGCTTCTCGGTCTCCTGCTGGAAGCGCTGGATTTCCCGCTGCTCGTCGCGAGCCACGCGCGTCAGCAACGCGTCCCAGCGCGCCGTGGACTCGGGCGTGGTGGGGACGGTGATGAGCTTGCTCGCGTAGGGAATGGGCAGCGCCAGCCCCATGCCGTCCGCGTTGTTGATCTTCATGGAGACGACGCCCACCACCTCGCCGCGCCCGTTCAGCAGCGGCCCTCCGCTGTTGCCCGGGTTGACCGAGGCGTTGAACTGCACGTAGCCGGTGCCCAGGTACTCGCGCCCCAGGAAGCCCACCTTCCCCTCGTGCACGGTGAAGTCCAGCCCCTTGGGGCTCCCGATGAAGACGAGCCGGTCTCCCGGCTGCAGGCTCGTCACGTCGCCAATCTTCAGGGGCGTCGCATTCGCCCCCACCACCCGGACGGTGGCGAGGTCCAGGTCCACGTCGGTCTTCAGCGTCTCCCCGAGGAGCTGGCGCCCGTCCGGCAGCAGCACCGTCATCATCTTCCCGGGCGGACAGACCACGTGCTCGTTGGTCAGCACCCGCTCCGGCTCCACGAAGAACCCGGAGCCCGTCTTGCCCTCGCACCGCAGGCTCACCGTGCTCGGCGAGGCGAGCCGGGAGATGTCCTGCGTGGAGAGCGCCCCTTCCGCCGCACCCTCCCTGGGTGACGGCGCGGGAGAGCCCGGGTCCCAGCCGGAGAGCTCCCGAGTCGCGCTCCGGAGCGTGGGAGAGCGGGCCGCCCAGACACCGAATGCGACACCGCCCAGCACCAGGACGGAGAGCGCCGCCACCAGGGCCCCTCGCGACGAGCGCGGGGGAGTGGCCACTGGCACCTCGGAAGGCTGGAGGTACGCGTCGGCGCCGTGCTGCGAGAGCACCGCCAGCAGCTTCTGGGCGAAGGCGCTGGAGACACCACGGACCAGGCGGTCTCCCTGGATGCCGAGCACCACCCGCGCCTGGGAGAACGAAGGGGCGGGGGGGCCCAGCAGGGCCACCGCCCGCGCGAGGCCGAAGCGCTGGCGCTCGTCGAGCACGGCTTCCTTCAGCACCACATCCAGCAGGAGACTCGCCCCGCACGCGCAGCGAGCCTTGTCCCCCGCATCCGGCGCACCACACCGGAGGCACCTCACCTCGACCGCTTCGGACATCTTCGACATGACCCCGCTACCGCACGGCAGAGGGCCGCCTCCCCAGAAGCGGGCCGCCCGTTCACCGTGTCAGGCTTTGCGCCAAGCATACCCTCGCTCAGCGTTGGAAGCCGAGAGGGGCAGGAAGGGCCCACCCGGTCTTGGCGGACACCCCGCTGCTCACGAAGCCACCGGCCCTGGCGCACCTTCCGCCAGGGCCGGGGAGCTGCCCACACTCAGCGCGTTGCTCGCGCCCGTCCCTGGGGTGACGACTTCGGCTGCGGGCCGGAGGCGACCGCCGCCGCCACGCCGAAGACGACGTCGTCATTCTCGTCATAGAAGCCGAAGGTGCAGCTCGACTGGGGGCTGCTGGCCTCCACGAACTGCGCCCGGAGCACGTGCTGCCCGGCGCCGCTACCCACGGTGAAGGTGTGGGTGAACGTCTGCGCGCCGCTCGCGGTGCACGTCAGGCCCTGGACGAGCGACGTCCACAGCGGGAAGCCCCCCGCCGTCGGCGTGTAGTACAGGTTCAGCCTGTCGGTCGCGTCGTAGCACCACACCTTCACTTCCACGCGCACCTGCTTGCCCGGAGTGATGACGCCACCGTCCACGCTCTTCAGCGTGACGCGGTCGATGCTCTCGTCGAAGTGGTAGAAGCCGAAGGGCCCATCCGGGCAGCCGTCGAGCGTGTTGGGCTCATTCGGCTCGGCGGTGGGGAACTGGCTCCCCCGGCTGTTCACCAACGTCCCCGTGTCACACCCACAGCCGTTGCCGCAGGCGGGCGTCCCGAGCGCGGCATCGAAGGCCGCGAGTGTGGGCTGGCAGGTTCCACCGCCCGTCTGGGTGGTGAAGCGGAAGGTGCCGCTGTAGTTGCCAGCGCCGCAGCTGTTCACCGCGCGCGCCCTCCAGAAGTACTGGGTGTTGGCGGCGAGCGCGGCAGAGACGGTCCACGTGCTGGTGCCGAGCGCCGTGGCCGAGCGCGCCACGCTGGTGAAGTTGACGTCGGTGGCCACCTGCACCTCGTAGGAAGTGGCACCCGTCACATCACTCCAGTCGAGCACCGGAGCGAGCGCGACGCCCGTCGCCGCGTCCGCGGGGCTCGTCAGGACGGGGCCCGCCACCGGCTGGCAGCTCGCTTCCGTGGTGTTGAAGCTGAAGGGGGTGCTGTAGGCGCCGTTGGCGCAGTTGTTCACCGCGCGGACGCGCCAGTAGTACCGGGTGCCGTTGGCGAGCGCGGGAGACACAGTCCACGTGCTGGCCCCCAGTGCCGTGGCCGAGCGCACCACGGTGGTGAAGGTAGAGTCGGTGGCCACCTGCACCTCGTAGGAGGTGGCCCCGGCCACGTCGGCCCAGTCGAGCACCGGTGCCAGCGCCACGTCCTCCGCCGTGTCCTCGGGGGCGGAGAGGGTGGCCACGCCTGGAGGCGTGCAGGGGCCGCCCGGCGTCGCGCAGACACACGCTGCGGCGGGACCGAAGCAGGCGCTCGTGCTGGCCGGGACGACCGAGTAGCAATACCGCCTGTCATTGGCGACCTCGCCGTCGGTGTAGGCCGTCCCGGTGACGGTGGCCACCTTCGCCTTGCCAAAGTCGCAGCCGGCGTAGCCCTCCGTCTTCATCACCCAGTACTCACTCGCGTTGGGCACCGCGTTCCAGCTCAGGGCCACCTGTCCGTCGCTGCCGGTGGCCGTGGCGGTGGGCGCCGTGCTCGGGCCGCTCGCGCAGCCCGAGTTGGCGGGCGCGGGCGTCTGGCAGGCGATGCCGTGGCGGTTGAAGGCGGCATGGATGGCCGTCATGTGCGGCGTGCCGTCGCTCAGGTTGCCGTTGTCGTCGTCCGCGGCCAGCCACTGCATGTAGCCATGGCTCGCGCCGCAGCCGTCCGACGTGCCGGCGGTGCAGTTGCAGGCGTGCCACGCGCCGATGTTGCCGCTGCCCTGGTAGAAGAGCTTGTTGCCGAGGATGAAGGCGGTGTCGGAGTCGTAGTTGAACGGCGCGGCCCGGAGGTCCCTGGCCACCAGGTCCCACGCGGCCTGACGGGCGGGCGCGGCGGCGCAGTGCACCTGCCGGCCGCACGGCCCCGTGCTGGAGCTGCACTTCGTGCACACGAAGTTCTGCGGCGTGGCCGGCGTCTGGTTGGCATGCGCCAGGTAGTCCGCGTCGCGCACGCCCGAGCAGCGGGTGTTGCACCACGCCGCGCCCGACTGGGCCTCGTTCTGGTTGTAGCCGGTGCCGTCCGGTGTCTTGCCGCAGCCCCGGTCGCTGGTGTGGAAGAAGCCGTAGCCCACGCACGAGGCCTGCAACCGGTAGATGGACGCGATGTCCGCGTAGCCCTCGCTGGAGTTGCTGAGCGCGCCGCCGGAGTCGAAGTCATCCATGCCGTGGCCCCACTCGTGGTCGAACACGGCGGCAATCTCACCGGTGTTCCGGCACCCGCCGCCGCTCCGGTAGAAGTTGATGGTGGAGCCGTTCCAGAAGGCGTTGCAGGTGCTGTTGATGTTGACGTTGGCGGTGAGCTGTCCCTTCAGCCAGGTGTTGTTGGGAAGCCAGCCACGGGCCAGCTCCGCAATCCGGTTCACCTCGTAGAAGGCCGAGCGCGACGCCGGCGTGTTGCCCGCCCCGCCGCCCCCGGTGGCGCAGTCGTGCTGGCCGTTGGTGCCCCCCAGCTGCATGTTGCCCGTGGAGGAGCTGAAGCTGATTGCGCCGCAGGTGTCGCTGATGCGCACGTACTTGCCGGCCAGGGTGGTGCTGACGCTGCCGGAGCTGTAGTTGAAGACGCCTGCGCCGTCCGTGAAGTTGTTGGGAGCGGCCAGGCCCGTGTTGGCCCACGGCATCGGCGAGTCGACCTGCATGGAGCCGCACATCTCGTTGTTCGCGCAGATTTCCGTGCTGGTCAGCGGGTAGATGCCGCCCTTCACGGTGGCGTCGAGGTAGTGGTTGTCGTCCTCCAGGGCCAGCACCTCGCCCGTCTCGGCATCCACGGTGACCTTCCAGCGCTCAGACTCCCCCGGGTTCTGGAAGCCATAGGTCCACACGAGGTGATGGCGGTAGCCCTCGCCCACGCCCGGTGCGTCGGCACGGGCCATGGGGGCGAGCTCCAGCGTGGGCTGCATCCACAGCTGGCCGGGCGTCTCCAGGAGCCCGAAGCGCTCGCCGCCCGCGGTCAGCGCCTGCTGCGCGTCGAGCGTGGGCCGCGTGGAGGTGGTGACGTTGCTCCAGGCCTCGGTGCCCAGCAGCACGAGGTTGCCGTGGCTGAGCGTCGCCACCAGCCGGCCGTGGCGAACCGGAATGCCCTCCACCCGCTGCGGGATGAGGACCTGCCAGAGCGTGTCGGTGACCTGGGAGACACGAGGCTCGCCCAGCTGGAGCATGTCCACGCCCAGCGCGGCCTGGTTGTCGCTGATGAACTTGAAGAGGAGGTCCGCGACGACGGCCTCATCCACCTGCCCCACGGAGCGCCCGAGCTGCTGATGGACGGTGGCGAGAGAGACCTTGTTGCCCACGCCCGTGCCCGGGATGAGGGGAATGGCGCCCTGGATGGCGGAGGGCGTGCCCGTCAGCGGGTCCAGGTAGACGTGGAAGTCACGGCCGTTGCGCGCGAAGAAGTCGTCCCACGCGCCCGGCGCCGCCCCCTTCAGCTTCGGCAGGGCTTCCTCCAGACGGATGTTGGAGATGGGCAGATACAGCTCGGGCTTGAAGAAGGCCTGACTCGCCAGCGTGCTCGGCTGGGAGGGCTGGAAGGCCCACCCCAGCGCGCTGACACACAACACGAGACAGGCGACCCACTTCGACGCATGGCGCATACGGCCCCCAACGGAGTCGGTGGAAACGGCTTGGCGGCGCCCCATACCCGGAGCGCGTCCCCAGTCGAACCCGGCGTGCGTCCCCGTAAAACCATTACTTCCTGGAAATGTTAGCCAAACAGACAAATCTGCTTTGCCAACTCTTTACGCTATCCGCCCGTGAACAAAGCCGCGCTGGGGCCCGAGGAGCTGGCTGCGGAGAACGCTCCCTCCGCCTTCCAGGCAGGCGACCCGGGCCCCCACGCACCCGATGTGCCCCGGCATCACACGTCTCCGCTCCCGCACTCAAGAAGAGTGAGGGGACGCGGAGGCCATGCCGGCTACCGAGCCCCTCGAACCCAACCCAGACCCAAGAGGAGCAACCCGCATGCGCACCCAGAACGATCCCCAGATCTCCTTCGAGCTGAAGGACACCCAGCTGAAATCCATCGAGGAGTCGCGCCAGTCGTCGAACGGCAAGCTGACCATCAAGACCGCGGTCCGCGCCGGCGCCGCCTCGACGGGGTTCGACTGCATCTACTTCGCGCGCAACGCTCCGTTCGCGCCCGAGCACGTGTAACGGCCCCGTGAAAGGACAAGGAGGATGCGCCCATGAATGTCGTTGCTGAAATCACCTTGAAGGAGCTCGAGGAGCACCAGCTCGGACCGCTCGAGCGTTACAGTGAATGCCTCAGGAACACCTTCGAGGCGCATCCTCCTCCCTTCAGCACGGACTGGTACGGCGACCAGTTCCGGGAGATGGCACGAGACCCGGAGTGGTTCGCGAACATCATCGTGGGCAATGCATCCACCGAGGGATGGGGCTCCGGGAAGCTCTGGTACCTCGCGGGGAAGACCCCCGACGCCCACGTCTCCACGCTCATCCAGCAGCACGCGATGGATGAGGCGCGACACTCGCGGATGTACTCGCACATGGTCGAGCGCATCTTCCCGGGCACGGTGAATGACACCCTCCGGGAGGAGCTCAAGGGGCTCGCGCCAGCGTACCGGCTTGGAGACAAGCCGGACCGGCTGCCGCCCTACAGCGACACGGACATCCTGGACAACCTGCTCCAGATGAACCTGGCGGAGATCCGCACCCTGGTGAACCAGCTGCTGGCCCGGCCAGTGCTGCTGACGTACTGCCCGCGGGAGTCGCGGTCCCGGCTGGAGCACATGCTCGACCGGCTCATGTGGGACGAGTCGAGGCACGTGGGCTACACGGGCCAGCTCCTGGACCAGGCCCTGGCCACCCGGGACGCCGCCTTCGTGCTGGATATCGCCCCCACCCGCATCGTCCAGCTCAACGAGCTGACCCTCGACGAGGTGGGCCGCGCCAGGGCGAATCCACAGACGGCCTTCGCCTGAGCCGCGGCAGTAGCCGTTGTTGCACCCAAGGGGGGATTCCAATTGAGCCGACCTGCCATCAGTCCGCGCCTCACCGAGCTCCGCCGTCGTGTCGACTCGGGCGACACCGCCGCCGTCGAGGCGTTCTGGCAGCGGCTCACCCGTGAAGGCGCCCCGCTGCTCGAAGCGCTGGAAGAGGACCGGGAGCACCTGCTCCTCACCCTCGTCTGGCGGACGGAGGCGCCGGTGCGGAACGTGGTGGTGGTGCCGGGGCTGGAGTCCACCTGGAACCCCGGACAGAACCAGCTGGAGCGGATGCCAGGGACGAATCTCTGGCACCGCACCTGGCGGGTGAGGCGCGACCTTCACACCACCTACTGCTTCTCTCCCGACGAGCCGCTCCGCGCCCTCCATGAGCTGGAGCGCGAGGAGGAAGCCCTCTACCTCCAGGAGCGGATGAAGGTCTGGCACCCCGACGCGCTCAACCCGCGCCGCTTCTCCCCCCACCCGTCGCTGCCACCCATGTCCGTCATCGAGCTGCCAGAGGCGCCGGGACGGCGCTGGCTGGCGCGCCGTGAGGATGTCCCGGCGGGCCGGCTCGACCAGGGCGTGTTCCGGGACGCCCGCTCCGGCCGGGAGCGGGGCTTCTGGCTGTACCAGCCGCCCGGCGACTTCATGGAGGACGCCCCCGCGCTCCTGGTGCTGTGCGACGGCGCGGGCCACCTGGAGCTCGGTGTCACGGAGGTCCTCGACACCCTCGTCCACGAGCGCCGCATTCCGCCGCTGGTCTGCCTCCTGCTCGAGCACACGGACCGCAACGTGGAGCTGCCGTGCAACGACGCGTTCGTGGAGGAGCTGGCGACGGGGCTGCTGCCTTGTGTGCGGAGCGAGCTGCGGCTCCCCGAGGACGCGGCCCGGACGGTGGTGGGGGGCTGGAGCTTCGGCGGGCTCGCGGCGGCGTTCGCCGGGCTCCGCCATCCGGAGGTCTTCGGCAACGTGCTGTCGCAGTCCGGCTCCTTCTGGTGGGCCCCGGACGGAGCGGAGGAGCACGAGTGGCTCGCCTCCGAGTTCGCCCGCGCCCCCCGCCAGCAGGTCCGCTTCCACCTCAACGTCGGCCTGCTGGAGAGCGGCCCCTCTCCGAAGAACAGCCCGAGCCAGCTCGTCGCCAACCGCCACCTGCGCGACGTGCTGCGGGCGCGCGGCTACGACGTCTCGTACCGCGAGCTCAACGGAGGCCACGACTACATCGGCTGGCCCGGGGGCCTCGCGGACGGGCTGATTTCCCTGCTCGGAAGAGAGGCCTGACGTGTCGGCGAACTTCTCCCACTCCCTGCGCGCGCTCCGTGAGGACGGCTTCCGGCGGCCCGGTCAGGTCCTGCTCATCCTGGCGCTGCTGGCCTGCGGCTGGCTCGCGTGGTTCGTCTTCGCGCGCGTCACCGTGTACGAGGTCTCCGAGGACGCGCGGCTCGAGGTGGACCGGGCCGTCTATCCGGTGGAAGCGCAGGTGGACGGCCGCATCCTCGTAAGCCGGCTGGACATCGGCCGGAACGTCCAGCAGGGCGAGGTGCTGCTGGAGCTCGATTCGAGCAACCAGCGGCTCAAGCTCCAGGAGGAGCAGACACGCCTCGACACCCTGCTGCCACAGCTGGACACACTGCGGAGCGAGCTCGCGGCGCAGCGGCAGGCCCTGGATTCGGGCCAGCTGGCGTCGGGCTCGGAGCTGAACGAGGCGCGGGCCCGGCAGCGGGAAGCGCGGGCCGCGCTGTCCTACGCCGTCGAGGAGCAGGCCCGGCTGGAGCCCCTCAAGAAGAGCCAGGCCATCGGTGAGCTGGAGTTCCTCAAGGTCCAGGCCGAGCGGGAGAAGCGGCGGGCCGCGCTGGACGCCGCCGAGCAGCAGGCCGACCGCCTCAAGTCGGAGCGCCTGAACCGACAAAGCCAGGGGTTGGCCCAGGTGGCGCGGCTGGAGCGGGAGCTGGCCTCCATGGAGGGGCTCATCACCACCTCCAAGGCGCGCATCGCCTCCCTCACCCACGAGCTGGAGCAGTTCGTCCTGCGGGCCCCCGCGAGCGGACAGGTGGGCGAGGTGGCGCGGCTCCAGCCCGGCTCGGAGGTGAAGCGGGGAGACCGGCTGGCGGTGCTGATACCGCCCGGCCAGCTTCGCATCGTCGCCGACTTCCCGACCTCCCATGCGCTGGGGCGCATCCGCCCCGGACAGACGGCCCGGCTGCGCCTCCAGGGCTTTCCGTGGACGGAGTACGGCACCGTCAACGCCAGGGTGAGCAGGCTCGCGTCGGAAGCGCGCGACGGAAAGGTCCGGGTGGAGTGCGAGCTGTTGCCCGACGCGGGCTCCACCATTCCCCGCCAGCACGGCCTGCCCGGCACGCTGGAAGTCGCGGTGGATGACCTGTCGCCAGCGCTGCTGATTCTTCGCGAGGCGGGACAGAAGCTGGGCACCGCCGCGAGCCCACCTGCGCCCGCCCCGGGAGCCGCGTCATGATTCGTCTTCGCCCAACGGGCGGCCCCCGCCGCTTCGCACCGGAGGTCATCCAGTCCTCTTGGATGGACTGTGGCCCCGCGGCCCTCAAGTGCCTGCTGGAGGGCTTCGGCATCCCCGTCAGCTACGGCCGGCTGCGCGAGGCCTGCCAGACGGATGTCGATGGGACGTCCATCGACACGCTGGAGGAGGTCGCTCGACGCTGCGGGCTCGACGCCGAGCAGACGCTCGTGCCCGCGGACCACCTGCTGGAGCCGGCGGCTGGAACGCTGCCCGCCCTCGTCGTCGTGCAGCTCCCGAGCGGCTACACCCACTTCGTCGTCGTCTGGCGGCGTCACGGCAAGCTCGTGCAGGTCATGGACCCCAGCCGGGGACGCCGGTGGATGACGCTTCGAGCCCTCATCGGAGAGCTCTACCTGCATACCACCGCCCTCCCCGCTCCGGTCTGGCGTGACTGGGCGACCTCGAAGAACACCCTCGCCGTGCTGCGAGGCCAGCTCCGCGACCTGGGGCTGGGCGATGAAGAGATTTACGGGCACCTGCGCGTGGCGCTCGCGGACCCGGACTGGCATTCCCTCGCGGCGCTGGACGCCACGCGGAAGATGGTCGGCTACCTCGTGCGCTCGGGAGGCCTGTCGGCGGGGCGCCCGGCCGTCCGGGCCGTGGAGACCTTCTTCACCCAGGTCCTCCGCGAGCCACGGCTGGAGCCCGTCACCGTGCCCCGCCCCTACTGGTCCGTCATCCCCATCCCGGGTGAGGAAGAAGGAGAGACGCGGCTCGTCTTCCGAGGCGCCGTGCTGGTCCACGCGTCCGGCCGACGTGAAGCCCCGCGCGCCGAGTCTTCCGCGGAGGCGGCCTCATCGGCCGACACGCTGCCCGCGCCCCCCGTCCGCCAGGACCTGCCTCCGGAGCTCGCCGCCGCCCTGGCCGAGCCCCCTCCCCGGCCCGGCCACGAGCTGCTGCGGATGTTGCGCGCGGATGGCCTGCTCGCGCCGCTCGCGCTGCTCGCCAGCATGGCGCTGGCCGCCGCCGGCACCGTGGGAGAGGCGCTGCTCCTGCGGGGACTGCTCCAGGTGGGCGACCGGCTCAACCTCGTGTCCCAGTGGCTCCAGGCCCTGCTGGCGCTCTGCGTCTTCCTCGTCATCTGCCTGGGACTGGACCTCCTGAACGGCCTCTCCCTGCGGCGGCTGGGACGGCGGCTGGAGGTCCGCTTCCGGATGGCCTTCCTGGAGAAGCTCCCCCGGATGCATGACCGCTACTTCAGCAGCCGCCCCCACTCGGACATGGCGGAGCGCTGCCACAGCCTCCACCGGCTGCGCCTGCTGCCCGGGCTGGGAGGCCAGCTCGTCCTCCTCGCCTTCGAGCTGCTGCTGACCACCGCCGGCCTCATCTGGCTGGACCCCGCCAGCGCGCCGCTGGCCGTGGGCCTCCTGCTCCTGGCGCTCCTGACGCCGCTGGCCCTCCAGCCGGTGCTCGCCGAGCGCGAGCTGCGAGTGCGCAGCCACTCCGCGTCGCTCTCCCGCTTCTACCTCGACGCGCTGCTCGGGCTGGTGTCGGTGCGGGCCCACGGCGCGGAGCGCTCACTTCGTCGCGAGCACGAGGGCCAGGTCGTGGAGTGGGCGCGCTCGGGCGCGGCGCTCCAGCGGCTCTCCGTGGTGGTGGAGGGACTGCTGGCGCTGGCCGGGCTGGGCCTCGCGGTGGCGCTCGTCTTCGGGCACCTGTCGCGGAACGGCGCGCAGAGCAGCTCCCTGCTGTTCCTCTACTGGACGCTCAACCTGCCGCTGCTGGGACAGCAGCTCGCCCAGGTCGCGCGGCAGTACCCGCTGCACCGCAACGTGACGCTGCGACTGATGGAGCCGCTCGGAGCGCCCGACGAAGCGCAAGACACCCCGAGCCACACGGGCGCGGACGTCCCCACGCACGTCCCCCACGGGGAGCACGGCGTGGCCGTGGACTTCAAGCAGGTGGCCGTCCTCGCCGGTGGGCACACGGTGCTGGAGGACGTGGAGGTCTCCATCGCCCCTGGCACCCACGTGGCCATTGTCGGCCCCTCCGGCGCGGGCAAGTCCAGTCTCGTCGGGCTGCTGGTCGGCTGGCAGCGGGTCTCCGCGGGCACGCTCCTCGTCGACGGCCTGCCGCTGGATGGCGCGCGGCTCGAACGGCTCCGGCGAGAAACGGCCTGGGTGGACCCGGCCGTCCAGCTCTGGAACCGCTCCTTCCTCGACAACCTCACCTACGGCGCCGCGTCGGAGCTGCCCCCTTCCTTGAGCCCCGTCATCGCCGCGGCGGACCTGCACTCCGTGCTGGAGCATCTGCCGGACGGACTCCAGACGGCGCTGGGTGAGGGAGGCGCGCGCGTCTCCGGCGGAGAAGGCCAGCGGGTGCGCTTCGGCCGGGCCTTGCTGAGGCACGACGCCCGGCTGGCCATCCTCGACGAGCCCTTCCGAGGCCTGGAGCGTGGCAAGCGCCGCGAGCTGCTGGAGCGGGCCCGAGAGCTATGGGCGGGAGCCACGCTGCTGTGCATCACCCACGACGTCGGAGAGACGCGTGGCTTCGACCGGGTGCTGGTGGTGGAAGCCGGACGCGTCGTCGAGCAAGGCGAGCCCGCCGAGCTGGCCTCCCTTCCGGACTCCCGCTACCGCGCCCTGCTGGAAGCTGAAGCGCAGGCGAAGGCAGAGGTCTGGTCCGACGCCTCGTGGACGCGAATCCGGATGGAAGACGGCCGGCTCGTCACCGCGCCACGTGCGGCACCGGAGCCGGAGGAAGCGGACGCCCCGGAGGTTTCCCCCGTCCTCGACACCTGGAAGGAGGCGGTATGACGACTGCTCTGTCGGCGCACTGCTGGCCCGCAGCGAGGCTTGGCGAGGCACTCCAGCGGCTCGCGCACCACTCCGGCATGCCGGGCCGGGCCGTCTCGCGGATGCCCGTGCCCGATGCCTCAGTACAACGTGGCAACCAGCCCATCGGCCCGTGGATTGAGTCCGCCGCCACCTTCCTGGGCTTCGAGGCGGAGCCGGTGGGCACGCGCTACTCGGAGCTGCCCGGACTGCTCCGCCGCGCGGGGCCGGCGTTGGTACAGCTCCCCGGAGAGGACGGACCGGAGGTGCTGGTCCTGCTGGGAGAGCGCCGCGGCCGGCTGCGGGTGCTGACCCCGACCTCGCGGGTGGAGTCCCTCGAATGGGAGACACTGCATGCCGCGCTCTGCCAGGAGCTGGAGGCGCCAGTGCGGCCCTCGGTGGAGGTGCTGCTCGACCAGGCCGAGGTCCCCGGCCGCCGCCGCGCCCGGGTCCGTACGCTCATCCTGGGCGAGCGACTGGGCACGCTGTGGCTCGACGTGGGCTGGCTGCTGCGCCTTCCTCCGGGCCAATCGTTCCGCACCCAGCTCAAGCACGCGCGCATGGACCGTCAGGCCGCGCTGCTCATCGCCGCGCACACCACGCAGTACGCGCTGGGCCTGCTGTCGTGGTGGCTCCTCGGGAAGGGCCTGCTCCTGGGCCGGGTGGACCGGGGGTGGATGCTCGCCTGGGCCATGCTCCTGCTCACGCAGGTGCCAGTGCAGATGCTGGCCCAGTGGGTGGCCGCGAGGCTGAGCCTCCAGGCCGGTGGGCTGCTGAAGCAACGCCTGCTCGTCGGTGCGCTGCGGATGGACGTGGAGCAGGTCCGCAGCCAGGGCGCGGGCCAGCTCCTGGGGCGGGTGATGGAGGCCGATGCGTTCGAGGCCCTCGCCCTCAACGGCGGACTCGCGGGAGGCCTGGCGCTCATCGAGCTGCTCTTCGCGGCGGCGGTGCTGGCCGTCGGAGCTGGACCGGTACCCGCGCTGCTGCTGCTCGGGTGGACCGCGCTCACCCTGCTGGGCGGCTGGCGCTGCATCCAGACCCGCCAGCGGTGGAACGACGCGCGCGTGGGGATGACCCATGACCTCATCGAGCGCATGGTCGGTCACCGGACCCGGCTGGCGCAGGAGTCACGGGAGCGCTGGCACGACGGTGAGGACCAGGCGCTCGAACACTACCAACGCGTCTCGGAGCAACTGGACCGGAGGGAGGTGCTCCTCACCGGGTTG
Organism: Pyxidicoccus trucidator; assembly: GCF_010894435.1. Taxonomy (NCBI): domain Bacteria; kingdom Pseudomonadati; phylum Myxococcota; class Myxococcia; order Myxococcales; family Myxococcaceae; genus Pyxidicoccus; species Pyxidicoccus trucidator. Next base: position 162,766 of record NZ_JAAIXZ010000018.1, read on the forward strand.
ATGCCACGAGGCTGGCTGTTGATAGGGATTATCGGCCTGGTCCTGTCGTTCGCGCTCGGTGGCGCCTCGCCGGTGGCGCTCGCCGTCGGCGTCGGTGGCGTGTTGCTGGCCTGGCGCGCCTTCAGCCGGCTGGTGATGGGCCTGTCCGCGCTCGCGGAGTCGGGCTGCGCCTGGAAGCAGATTGCCAGCCTCTTCCGCGCCGCGAGCCGGACGGAGGACGCCGCTCTGCCGCCGCTGTCCGCTCCCGCGCCGGTGCGCGGCGGCGCGGCCGGGGAAGCGAACACCCTCGCCTTCCCGCCCGGCCTGGGAGCTTCTTCGCGAGGACGGGGCGCGCGCGCGGAGCCGGAGGTGCTGCTCGAGGCGCAGCGCCTGGTCTTCCGTTATCCGGAGCGCGGCGAGCCGGTGCTGCACGGCTGCGACCTGCGGGTCCACCGGGGTGAGCACCTCCTGCTCGAAGGCCCGTCGGGTGGCGGCAAGTCCACCCTGGGCGCGCTGCTGGCCGGCCTGCGCCAGCCCCAGGCAGGGCTGCTGCTGCTGCATGGGCTCGACCGGCGCACGCTCGGCCCTGACCGCTGGCGGGCCGGAGTCGTCGCCGCGCCCCAGTTCCATGAGAACCATGTGTTCTCGGGCACGCTCGCGTTCAACCTGCTGATGAGCCGGGCCTGGCCACCGAGCCCGGAGGACCTGGAGCTGGCGACCTCCATCTGCGAGGAGCTGGGGCTGGGAGACCTCCTCGCGCGGATGCCGGCGGGCATCATGCAAATCGTCGGGGAGACGGGCTGGCAGCTCTCGCATGGGGAGCGGAGCCGGCTGTTCATCGCCCGGGCGCTGATTCAACAGGCGGACCTGCTGGTGCTGGACGAGAGCTTCGCCGCGTTGGACCCCGAGACGCTGCGCCGCTGCTACCGGTGCGTCGCGGCCCGCGTCCCCAGCCTCCTGGTCATCGCCCACCCTTGAGGAGCCACACCATGTCCGACCTGGACCGTGTCATCTCGAAGCTGCTGGACCCCATCTCCCTCCCCACCTTCCTGGAGGCGTACTGGGAGAAGCAGCCGCTCCATGTCCAGCGACAGGCCCCCGACCACTACGCCGGCCTCTTCGGGCTGGAGGAGGTCGAGCAGTACCTGTTCACCGTCAAGCCACGCGGCAATGAGCTCCGGCTCGTCGCTCGCGGAAGGCCCGACATCGTCTTCCACGAGTACGAGGAAGCCCCGCCGCGCGTGGTGTTCGAGGCCTTCCGGGAGGGCTACACCCTCAACCTGAACGGCGTCCATCGCCGCTGGCCCCCGGTGCACGCGCTCGTCGAGGCCGTGCAGCGCCGGCTCCGGTGCTACGCCAACGGCAACGCCTACGTCACCGGCCCGGCGTCACAGGGCTTCGACACGCACCACGACGGCCATGACGTCTTCGTCCTCCAGACGCGCGGCCGGAAGCGCTGGCGCCTGTACGCGGTGCGGGAGGAGCTCCCGCTCGAAGGCCGTGCGACGAGCCCCGAGGACAGTGGCTGGGGCGAGCCCGTGCGGGAAATCGAGCTGTCCGCGGGCGACCTGCTCTATCTGCCGAGGGGCGTCCCGCACTCGGCGACCACTGATGACTGCTGCTCCGTCCACCTGTCCATCGGCATCCGGCCGCTGCTCATGGAGAGCGTGCTCTCCGAGCTCATCCGCACCGTGGTGCGCGAACATGCCCACTGGCGTCGGGCCGTGGCACCGGCGGGCACCCGCGCCGCGCGGCATGCCCCCTCGCTCCAGTCCCTCGTGGCGCGGCTGTCGGAGGACCTGGGCGCGCTGGGCCCGCTGGAGCCGCTGCTGGAGTCCCTGGAGGAGAAGCTCCTGCGCCCCGAGGAGGCAGTGGGCGTGGGGCCGGGAGGCTACCTGCACTCCCTCGAGCGGCTGGAGGCGCTCGACCTGGACAGCGAGCTCGAGTGCCGGCCGGGCCACGCCAGCGTGCTCACCCGGCGTGGCGAAGAGGTGGTCCTGACCTTCATCGGAGGCTCGCTCGTGGCGCCGGCCTTCTGCGAGCCCGCGCTCCGGTACGCCCTGGAGCAGTCCCGATTCCGCGTCGGCGGGCTTCCCGAGTCGTTGACCGGGGAAGCCCGCGTGACGCTGTGCCGCCGCCTCGTCCGCGAGGGACTGCTGCGGCTCGTCGACGGAGCCGCGCAGCCTCTGGAATCCGACTTCCGGGAGCCGGGCACCTGGCTGGAGGGACACGCCCCTCAGTGAGGCCTGGGGCCCTGGGTCCGGGGGCCGGGGGTGGCGCCCTGGAACGGCACTTCGCCCCTCGCGGCGGAAGGGCCCTGCCCCTTGCTCACGAGCCACTCGAGGGCCGTCTCGGCGACCTCCTTCCAGCCGTGGTCGATGATGAGGGAGTGGCCGCGGTCGTCGAACACCTTGTAGTCCGTCACGGTCGGCGACTTGCGGTACAGCTTGTACTCCGCCCGGGAGACGACCTCCGGCACCGTCCTGTCCCGCCCGCCACCGATGATGAGCAGGGGTCCCCGGTCCGGGTTGCGGGTGTCGACCCGCGCGGCCGTCCTCCAGTTGAGGTTGGCCAGCGCCGCTTCGAACAAGGGACGGCCGGGCGACGGAATCACATACTTCGCGTGCAGCGCGTCGGACTCCTCCTCCGAGACGGCGTTCGCGAACCCCCAATGGAACTCTTCCGGCGTCTGCATGACCGCGCGCCTGTAGTTGGCCGGATTGCCGAGCACCGGAAGGGCCGCCTTGAGCTGGACGAGGGGCAGCGGGAGCACGCCCCGCATCTGCGCGGGGTCGATGGCCACGCAGGCCGAGGCGAGCTCCATGCCAAGCAGCTTCTGTGCAATCAGTCCGCCGAACGAGTGACCGATGACGATGGGCTTCGCCTCGAGCGAGGCGATGAACCGGGCATAGTGCTCCGTCACATCGGCGATGCCGTACGGGGCGACGCGCTCCGGGTGCTCGCGGGCCTCTTCCACGGTGCGCGAGTCGCCCGGCCAGCCCGGATTCCTGGCGTCGTAGCCGACGTCATTGAACAGGTCGACCCAGGGCTTCCAGGAGTCCGGGTGCAGCCAGAGTCCATGGATGAAGACCACGGGAATGCGGGTGGTTGGCATGATGTCCCTCCTCGTCCTGGCCAGGCAGGGCCCTGGTCCAGCCGCAAGATGGGAATGCCTCTCCTCCCACGCAGGGAGGCCCGGCCAGGCTCGCGAGCGGTGACCTGGCCGGTCCTTCGCGCTCGTCTGCTTCATGGAGCAGACGAGCGCGGCGCCGGACGGCGGACGGTCAGATGGGCTCGACGACCAGGTCCAGGAAGAAGGGCACGGCGGTGGTCACCCCCGTCATGCCCGTGGTGAACACGGTGAGGCCGGTGGAGGCGGCGAAGAGGACCGTCTTCGTCACCCCTTCGTCAATCAGCTTGGACGCGCCGCTGCAGATGGTGGAGACCCAGTCCACGACGGCGCACATGCCCTCCACCACGTCCAGGCCAATGAGCCATTTGTCCTCACCGCCCGCGTGGTCGACGATGCGGATGATGGCGTACGGAATGGCGAGCAACACGTCCAGGGTGGCGCCAATCATCCGGACGATGGGGCCCGCCTTCTCCAGCGGGTCCACCGCGCTGATGAACTCGGCCAGCACCGCCAGGCCGCTCACGGCCCAGCGCGCGTAGCGGACGGTGCCGGCGATGGGCTGGAAGGACTTCACCGCCTGTACGGTGAGCCAGATGGCCTTGCCAATCCACATCACCAGCTTGAGCACCACCATGAACGGCGCCAACAGCGGCGCCAGGAAGAACAGGAATGTCTTCAGCCGCTCGATGGCTTTGTACAGCGGCTCGACGATGGCTTTGCTCGTCGCCTGGAACAGGGACAGCACCTTGAGGAGGCCGTACCCCGCCGCGCCCACCACCAGGCCGGCGCTGCTCAGCGCCGTCCAGATGCCGGCGCCCACCAGGGTGTCGAACCCGAAGGTGCGCGGCTTCTTGCTGGCCCCCTCGTAGCGGGGGTGTTTCGACAGCTCGGACGGGTCCACCGCCTCCTCGGCCATGAGGGCCCCGGGGATGCCGGCCGCGCGCGGCGACGGGCCGACCTCGACGAAGGGGAACGGCGCCTCGCCCTTGAGCAGCTTGTACACGGTGGTGAGCGGCATGGAGATGAGCAGGCACACGGCGTCCAGCACGGACATGTCGCTGCCCACGTACTCCCGATACAGGGCGGAGATGACGGGCAGGTCCACCTTCTTGTTGATGAGGTCCTTCGCGCCCGTCACCAGCCGCTGGCCGAAGCCGATGAGCTTCACCAGGATGCTCTTGAACACGTCCAGCAGGCCCACCACCACGTCCGACGAGAGCTGGGTGATGAGGTCGTTGAAGGACAGCGTCCCCTTCAGCAACCCGTCCGACAGCGTGGTGCCGAGCTGCTCCACGTTGCCCCTAATCGTCTCCCAGACTTCCACCAGGTCATTCAGGGTGGCGCGCAGCGGGTCGCTCTCCGGCAGCTTGGGCACCGCGCCGGCGGCGCCCGACTTCAACGCCTGCTGGAGGTGGTAGCCGGCGAAGCCGCCCACCGGGCTCCGGCTGAACGCCTCCACCTTCGCCTCTTCGTCCCGCTGCAGCGCCTCCTGCGCGGCCCGGGCCGCCTGGAGGCCGGGACTGCGCACGGCCTCACCCGCCGCTGTAATGGGCGCGAGCGCGCGGACGCGCTTCTTCAGGTCCTCGAAGAAGCCGTCGATGGCTCCCGCCACCTGACCCATCGCCTGGGTGCCCTTGGAGATGGTCTGGTTGATGAGGTTCACCAGCACGTCGTGGGTGACGACGATGTCCTGCCAGGAGAAGAGGAAGCCGAAGTAGTCGACCAGGTCGTCCAGGTCCACGCCCAGCGTCTCCTTCAGCACCCAGTGCACCAGCGAGTAGACCTGCTCGACGGCGTGGAGCACCACCTGGAAGACCTTCTCGCCGATGGTCACCACGAGCTCGACCACGCCTTCGGCCACCCGCACCAGGAAGTCCTTCACCTTCCGCGCGCCATGCTGGAGGGCCTCCAGGAGGCTGCCCGCGTCCGAGAACCAGGTTGGCGCCGCGGCGAGCCCCGGCTGCGTCGCCACGTCCAGCGCGAGCGCGCCGGACATGACCGGCCCCCCCGGCATGGAGCGCTGACCGCAGGTGGCGAGCGCCTGCTCACCCCGGAAGAAGCCCGCGCCTCCGCCATCCAGCACCACGCCCCAGGTGCGCGGCGCGGGGACACTTCCCCCCGCCGCCCCGTCCAGGCGCACCGCCGGGCGAGACCCCGAGTGAGCCGCCGAGCGCGGCCCCGGGCCGCCCGGGCCACCTTTCCCCAGCGTGCCCGCCAGGCCCACCAGCTCCTTCACGGCCTGGGCCGCCGTGTCCCGCTGCCGGGGCGTGGCGCCGCCGCCGAGGGGCCGGCCGTCGCGCGCCTTGAAGCGCAGCAGGTCGTCTCCCTTCTGGATGCGGCCCAGCGTCTCCAGGACGCGCTGGGCCGGCTCGACGCGCAGCTCGTCCTCCAGGCCCTCCGCCCGGACGAAGAAGGTGGGCGTGGCGAGGCCGCTCACCCGGTTGATGAGGGTGAGCCGGCCCTCCACGTCCGTCTGCGCCTCCACCTCGCGGTCCGGGTCCAGGACATGGGTGGCGCCGTTGACGGTGACCTGCGTCCACTCCGACGCGCGCAGGCGCACGGTGGCCAGCGAAGCCGCGACGCCCGCCTCGTCGGTGAGGGTGACCTGGCTGGTGTAGCAGGGGAACTCCAGCAGCCGGCCGCTGTCCGGCAGCGGCAGCTCGCTCGACTCCCAGCGCCGCGTGCGCGGGTCCTGGTAGCGGTACTCGAGCGTGCCCGCGGACGTCACCACGAAGAGCGCGTTGGTGAGTCGCGACTGGTTGCGCAGCGCCGCCAGTTGCCGGGCGCCGCGGCCTAGCTGCAGGGGCGCGGACCACGCGGGCTCGCGGCCACCGTGGGACGCGCTCGTGTAGCTCAGGCCCCCGGCGGCATCCACCGTCCACACCGCCACGGTGTCTGCGTCGCGCCGCACCAGCAGCCGCTCCACGGCGCCCACGTCCCCGGCGGCGGCGACGGGGGACACCGCCTCGCGCGAGCCGGCGTAGAGGAAGACGCCCTCGCCGCCCACGTAGAGGTCATCCGACCGCGAGCCGTCCGGACCGGACGCCACGGCGATGCAGCTGGCGCGGCCCGGCAGCTTGAAGACGTAGCGGGCCCGCTTGCCGGACTCCGGGTCCGGCAGGCTGGTGAACTCCAGCGTCTGGTTGCGCCCGCTGGTGTAGAGCGCGTAGACGCCGCGGTCCCCCTGCATCCGGCCGATGGCCAGGTCCAGCAGCTCGCTGGCGTTCTCCGGCAGCTCGTACGGCTTCCAGCTCCAGCTCGCGTCCTCCACGTCCGCGTTGAACTGGTAGTGCTTCGCCTCCTTCCAGCGCGTCACCACCGCCACCAGGGCGAGCGGCGCGCCATCGCCGTCGTCTCCCGTGCCCAGGAGGATGCGGGTGATGCGCACCGGGCCCTCCGACTGGGGACGGTGCACCCACCGGGTCCCCACCTGGCTCCAGTCCGTCACCGCGTCATCGCTGGACAGCCGTGGCGACACGTAGAGCCGCGCGTCCTCCGGCCTGCCGGTCGGGCACATGGCGAGCGCGAGCGTGAGGGTGCCGTCGCGGTCCTGCGACACCTCGAAGGCGGTGGCCTCCATGTCCTTGCCCAGCGCGGCGGACAGGTCGTCCCGCCGCCAGCCGGTGGGGCCCGCCGCGTCGCGCCGCGTGACGAACAGGCGCCGGTCCTCGCTGAGCGAGAACAGCAGCGGCTCGCCCCGGGCATCCTGCGCCACCTCGAAGCGCTCCCCGGCGCTCACCACCGAGGCGCTGGCGTAGTTCTTCATCAGCTCCGTGGAGACGCTGGAGCGCAGCCGGGCGGGCACACCCGCGGTGCCCGGAACGCACTCCGACACCGGGAGCGGGTCCTTCGTCCCCTCCAGGTGCTCGGTCTTGTAGCTGATGTCGAGCAGCACGTTGTCCGCGCTGTCCCGGGAGAGGTTCTTGTAGAAGAAGACGTCACCGGCCGGCAGCACCACGCGCGTCTCCACCTCGCCGAGCGTGGCGCGAAGTGCCCCCTGCATGCCGGCCACCAGCGACGTCTGGAGCTCCAGTCCGTACCGGTTCATCTTGTCGAGCTGCTCGTTCAGGTCCCCGGCGATGGGGCCGACCAGGAAGTTGGCAATCTTCGCCAGCGGCCCCAGGTCGTGCTCCTTCACCGGCTTCGAATCGGCGAACTCCACCTGGAGGGTGAGCTTCCCATTCGTGCCCGCGAGCATCCGGACGGTGAAGCCGAAGAAGAGGGCCGTCCGGGTGTTGCAGATGCGGGTCTCCACGTTGAGCGGGTAGTGGTAGAACTCCTGCCGCTCCTCGATGGCGCCATAGCCGTGGAACGCCAGGTCGCGCCCATTGGCCTGCCAGAGGCTGCACATCGTGGAGCGGTACTTCCGCAGGAAGACGCGCGAACCCGCGGGCGCCCCCGGAGAGATATCCACACCGTAGCCATGGTTGGCGGGGTCCGGGTCGGCATACAGGTTGTTCACGGCGGCGCGCGTCAGCCACGCCGGGCCGGCCAGGCTGCCCGGGGCCTGCCCCAGCAGCCCGCTGATGATGTCCGGGTTCACCTCGCTCCAGTCCGGCAGGACGGAGCCACTCACCGCGCGGAGGGACTCACGCACGCGCGGCAGCAGCTCCGCCTCCACGTACTGCTTCCGGAACTGCCCGGCGGAAATCACCATGCGGCCGTCGTACTCACCCGAGGTGACCCAGTTGCGCGGGAAGACCCCGGCGCGCGGGTCCACGGGGAAGGGCTGGCCGCGCGTCATCAGCAGGAAGTTGAGGCTGCTCAGCCCCGGCTGCTCCGCGTCCTGGAAGCAGGAGAACGTCGTCCCGCTGGGCGCGAACAACGCCGGGGGGCCCTCGGCGGGATTCTTCCGCTCGATGCTGTAGCCGAGGATGTAGGGATTGTCCGTGTTCTTGAAGGACTTGAAGTACAGCTCCAGGGCCCGGGTGAACTGGAGCAGCACGCCGCGGCTGGCGTTGCCGCCGTCCTCCAAGGGCAGCTGGCTCAGCTCCGGCGCGTAGTCCGCCAGGTTGGCGCTCTGGAAGTCCATGAACAGCCGGCGGATGGAGAACAGGTCGTCGGAGAACGCCTCGAGCTTCTTGCGCACCTCCTCGGGCACGGCGGAGCCCGGCGCGTTCCGCTGGTGCTGCAGCATGTTCATGTTGACCCGGAAGGCGTACTGCCAGCCCTTGAAGCGGAGCTGCTTCTGCTGGGCCCTGGGGCCAAAGCCCTCGAAGTGCGTGAGCGTGCCGCTCTTCAGCCGCAGGATGAAGAGGACGGTGTGCGGCGAGGCGTCACCTCCGAAGCGCACCAGCGGCGCGTCCAGGGTGGCGTTGAGCTTGATGCCCGTCTCGGGGTCCGCGAGCTCCAGCGTGCGGTGGAGGACTCCGCTCTGGAACAGCTTCTTGAACTGGAAGTTGACGGTGTCCTGCGTGACGGCCGTCACCAGGTGATAGCCCATCAGGTCCGTCGGGGGCTCGGCCGAGGCGGCCGTCAGCAGGTCGCCCTGCATCAACTGGACTTGCCGCGCGAACGCCGGGCTCTGCTTCAGCGCCTGCTCGGTGAGGTCGGCCAGCCCGCTCGGCGCGCCGGTGAAGGGGTCCATCAGGTCCACGCTCATGAGTCACTCCGGGTAGAGCCCTGGTCCGCGCGAACACCATGTCCTCGCGGGCCGGGGAGTCTTCCGGGGCCTTGAGCACGCGGAGTGCCAGACCTCGCGGCCCGGGCTTCCTCTATGAAGCGCGCGGCGGGAGGCTCCGTCGAAGCGGTGCCCCTGACGTCGACGGAGGCGCTTCGACGCGTCGAAACCCGTCTCGACGGAGCGAGGGCCCCTTCCATATGGGGCGGCTTTCGAGGCGGCGCGCACGGCATGGTGGCTGCACTGCCTTCGCGGCATGCGCGACCACATCCAACACATCGTCCATGTGATGTTCGAGAACCGGGGCTTCGACAGCGTGCTCGGCTACCTGTACCGGCGCGACGAGCTGCCCCACCACCACCTCCCCCAGCTGCGCCCCGGTGAGCCCGCCTTCCACGGCCTGGACTTCCTGGAACGCGAGGCCCTGGCCAACACGCTGAAGGACGACTCGGGGCGCCCCGTGCGCACCACCGTCCCCGCCCCCGGCGTGCGGGCCATGAACAACCCCGGCGCCAACACGCACGAGGACTACGAGCACGTCAACGTGCAGCTCTACGGCAAGAAGGAGAACCCGGCCCCGGGCGCGGTGCCGGAGATGAAGGGCTTCCTCCAGGACTTCTCCACGCGCTTCAGCCTGAAGTGGGACGCGCGCATGCTGGAGCGCATCGACCAGGTGCTGCGCGCCTATACGCCCGCGGACCTGCCGGTGCTCAACGGCCTGGCGCGCCGCTACGCGGTGTCCGACGCGTGGTTCTCCTCGGTGCCCACCCAGACGAACGCCAACCGGGCCTTCGCGCTGGCGGGGACATCGCTGGGCCTGGTGGACAACGGCTTCCTGGCCCGAGAGCCGAAGGCCATCCACGCGCCGCTGGCGGATGACACCTTCGACACCGACACGGTGTGGAACGTCATGGAGCGCGCTGGCCGCCGGGACTGGTCGGTCTACTGCCACGACAACTTCCCGCCCCTGCTCAGCAGCGTCCCCTACACCCGGCGCATCTTCCCCCGGCTGGAGAAAATCGAGCGCATCGACTCGCACTTCCAGCCCATGGCCCGCTTCTTCGACCATGCGCGCTCCGGCCGCCTGCCCGCGTTCACCTATCTGGAGCCGTCGTGGGCCGGCGAGGTCATGGGCCACATCGTCAACGGCAACGACTACCACCCGCCCGTGAATGTCACCCGCTCGGAGCTGTTCCTGCGGCAGGTGGTGGACGCGCTGAGCACGAACCGCGCGGCCTGGGAGCAGACGCTGCTCATCATCACCTTCGACGAGCACGGCGGGACGTATGACCACGTGCCGCCGCCGTGGGGCGCCAGGCCACCGTGGGGCCGGGAGCCCGCGCCGCACGCGCTGCAGCACGGCTTCGGGTTCGACCGCTACGGCGTGCGCGTGCCCGCCATCCTCGTGTCACCCTGGGTGGAGGAAGGCACCGTCTTCCGCGCGCCTGGCGGCGTGCCCTTCGACCACACCTCGGTGCCGGCCACGGTGCTGGAGTGGATGGGCATTCCCCGGGAGCAATGGACGCTCGGCCAGCGGGTGCTCCAGGCCCCGACGTTCGACTTCGTCCTCACCCGCGCCACGCCCCGCCAGGACGCGCCCTTCGCGCCGACGCCCCACCTCCCGCCGGGCACACCCCTGCGCTACGGCCAGCCCTTCCGCCTGCGCCACTCGAGCGGCGCGTACGTCACGGCGGCGCAGACGTCCTACGGCTACACGTACCCGAGCCTCGGCGCGGGGCCGCCGGTGAGCCTGGAGCTGCGCCTGGGCTTCGGTGAGGTGCAGGACGGCGCCACGGTCCAACTCCTCTCCACCGAGAACGCTCTGGAGCGCAACAACTGCCTGGGGGCGTGGCGGGACAGAAAGGACTGCTACTACTACCAGACGGATGACTCGCGGGACTTCCAGCAGCAGCAGTGGGAGGTCCGGCGGGAAGGCCCGGGCAGCGGGCCTCTTCGCTACGGGGACACCGTCACCTTCGCCAACCGCTTCTCCGACTTCGCCGGCCAGCGGCTGGCCCGGCACGAGGGGTGGCTCACCACGCGCAGGTCCGCCGCGGACACGTGGGTCCTCGAGGCACCCGCCGTCACCTTCACCGGAGATGCGAGTGAGGCGTGGGAGGGCGGCGCCTTCGGAGAGGCCCCGGGCCGCGCGCCCCGGCGTCCGCCGGAGTAGGCGCCGGCCCTCGCGCCCGCACGCACGCGTCGGACATGGTCTGATGCGGAGGGTGGAGGTGGGGCATGAGGGAAGCGCATGAAGCCGAGCTGGGCCTCGCCCTGACGGAGGGGGTGCTGAGGCGCGACGAAGCGGACGCGCTGGGCGCCGAGGCCCGCCGCCTGGGGCAGTCTCCGCTGGAGCTGCTCGTGGCCCGGGGGAAGCTCTCCGAGGAGACGTTCCTGTCCCTGCGGGGCCGGCTGCATGGCGGCACCGCCCGGGAGGGCTCCGAGCGCGAGCCCGCCCCCGCTCCCGACGGCCCTCCCACGGAGCACGGGGTGACGCCCACCGCGGAGGCGGATGCGCGGGCCCTGGACTTTCCGGTGCCCGACTGGGACCGCTACCAGCCCGTGCGACTGCTCGGCCAGGGCGGCATGGGGCGGGTGTTCCTCGCGTATGACGTGCGGCTGCGCCGCCACGTGGCCCTCAAGTTCGTCCGCGGTGACGACTCGGAGCTGGCCCGGCGCTTCGTGGCCGAGGCCCGCGCGCAGGCGCGGGTGAGTCACGCGTGCGTGTGCCAGGTCTACGAGGTGGGCGAGGTCCGGGGGCGCGTGTACATCGCCATGCAGTACGTGGACGGACAGCCGCTGGGCGCGCTGGTGCGCGCGCTCACGTCCGAGCAGAAGGCGCTGGTGCTGCGCGACGCCGCCGAGGGCGTGCATGCCGCCCACCACGCCGGCCTCATCCACCGGGACTTGAAGCCCTCCAACATCCTGGTGGAGCGCGCGGAGGACGGCGCCCTCCGCACCTACGTCCTGGACTTCGGGCTGGCGCGGGACTGGAACGACGGCCACACCGCCAGCGGCACGGTGCTGGGCACGCCGCACTACATGGCCCCCGAGCAGGCCCGTGGCGAGACGGCGCGGCTGGACCGGCGCGCGGACGTCTACGGCCTGGGGGCCACGCTGTACCACCTGATGACGGGCCAGCCGCCCATCCCCGGAGACAACGGCCTGGAGGTGCTCGGCAACGTCGCCACCGTGGAGCCACGCCGCCCCCGCGCGCTGGACGCGGACCTTCCCGCGGACCTGGAGGCCATCGCCCTCAAGTGCCTGGAGAAGGACCGCTCGGCCCGCTACGACTCGGCGCGCGCGCTGGCGGAGGACCTGGAGCGCTTCCTCTCCGGCGAGCCGGTGCGCGCGCGCGCCACGGGCCTGGGGTACCGGCTGCGCAAGCGGCTGCACCGCCACCGGCACCTGGTGGCGCTGACCGTCGCCGCGCTGGCGGTGGTGGGGGTGGCCGTGACACAGGCCACGCTGGCGCGCCGCGAGGTGGCCGAGCGCGAGCGGCTGGCGCGCCGCTTCACGGAGCGGGTGGAGAGCATCGAGTCCCTGGCGCGATACTCCGGCCTGGCGCCGCTGCATGACACGCGCGCGGACCGGCGGCTGCTCCGCGAGCGGATGCGGGAGCTGGAGGCGGAGATGGCCACGGCTGGCGCCCCCGCGCTGGGGCCCGGCCACTTCGCGCTGGGCCGGGGACACCTGGCCCTGGGCGACGAGACGGCGGCGCGCCACCACCTGGAGGCGGCCTGGGCGCACGGCTCCCGCGAGCCCCGGCTGGCCTACGCGCTGGCGCTGGTGATGGGGCACCTCTATCAAGCGCGGCGGCTGGAGGCGGAGCGGCTGCGGGAGCCCGGCCCGCGCGAGTCGCTCCTCGAAGAGCTGCGCCGCCGCTACCGGGACCCGGCGCTCGCGTACCTGCGGCAGGCAACGGGCGCCGAGACGCCGTCCCCCGCGTACGTGCCGGCGCTCATCGACTTCTACGAGGACCGCCTGGACGAGGCCCTGGCGCGGCTGGCCGGGGACAACGGTGCCCCGTGGTCCTTCGAGGTGCCCCAGCTCCAGGGCGACATCCTGCTGACCCGTGCCACCCGGCGCTGGAACGAGGGCCGGACCGAGGAGGCTCGCGCCGACTTCGAGGCCGGGCGCCGGGCCCAGGCCGCAGCCGCCGCCATCGGTGAGAGCGTGCCCGCGGTGCACCTGGCCCAGGCCCAGCTCGAATACGCCGCCCTCGTCATGGAGCTGTATGGCCAGGGCGACGTGGCGCCTTCCCTGGCCCGTGCCACCGGGGCGCTCTCACGCGTACTCACGGCGGCGCCGGACCACTACGAGGCGCACGTGCTGAAGGCCAGCCTCCACCGCCGCCTGGCCGAGCAGCGCACCGGCCGGGGGGAAGACGCGGAGGCCCCGCTGGAAGAGGCCGTGACCTCGGCGCGGGCCGCGCTGGCGCTCGCGCCCGGACGTCCGGAGGCCCGGCTGGAGCTGGGGCTGAGCCTCTGGCAACGCGCGCGCTACCAGTTGGGACGCAGCGAGGACCCGCGCGAGGCCCTCCAGCAGGCGGCCGAGGCGTTCGAGAGCATCGACCCCGGGGAGCGCGACTACCACTTCCACGCCAACCTCGGCCTCGTCTTCAAGCTCCGGGCGGACCATGAGGACCAGACGGGCGGAGACTCGTTGCCGTACCGGGACCGCTCCATCGCCGCCTACCGCGCGGCGCTCCAGCTCGACGCGCGCGTGCCGGATGCGTTCATCAACCTGGGCGCCGCGTACCTGCGGCGGGCCTCCCACCCGCGAGGTGGAGCCGAGGAAGACCTGGGCCGGGCCGCGGAGGCGCTCGCCAGGGCGCGAACGCTCAATCCCGGTCAGCTCGTGCCGTACTTCTACGAGGGGCAGGTCTTCGAGGAGCTGGCCCGGAGGAAGCGCGCGCGCGGCGGAGACGCACGGCCGGACCTGGAGCGCGCTCTCTCGCTCTATCAGCAGGGCATTGCCATCAATCCCTCGCTCGCACCGCTCCACTTCGGCGTGGGGGCCATCCACATCGCCCAGGCGCGCGAGGTGAAGGAGCGCGGCGAATCACCCTTCCCGTTGCTCGACCAGGCCCAGGCCGCCTACGTGCGGGGCCTCGCCCTGGCACCGAAGGGCGGCCTGGGCGACAACAACCTGGGCGAGGTCCACGCCTGGCGCGCCCGCTACCGGCGCGAGCTGGGCGAGGACCCGGGCCCCAGCGTCCGGGCGGCCGTCGAGTCCTACCAGCGGGCCATCCAGCGGCTCCCCCGGCACGCGGTGCCCCAGGCCAACCTGGGCCGGGTGCTCCACACGCTGGCGGCATACCAACTGGAGCATGGAAGGGACCCGGGCCCGGAGCTGTCCCGCTCCGAGGCGGCCCTGCGTGGCGCGCTGGCGCTCAACCCGCGCGAGGCCCAGGCCTGGCGCTACCTGGGAGAGGTGCACGACGTGCGCGCCCGCTGGCTCGGACGTCGGGGGCAGCCCCCCGACGCGGAGCTCGACGCGGCGGAGCGCGCCTTCGAGAAGGCGCTGGAGCTGGCGCCGGACGACGAGGAACTGCGAGAGCGGCGGAGAGCGCTCAGTCCTTCGAGACGACCTCTATCTCCCCCTTGATGTCGGTATGGGGGTCGCCCTTCCTGGGAGCCTGGATGGGGTACGTGTCCAACTGGGCACCTTTGATGACCTGCAGCTTGAGCAGGGCCCCCCGCTTCTTCAGGAGCTGCGGCCCCATCAGGCCGAAACACTCGGGCACTTGCACCGGCACATTCTTGTCATCACGTCCCGACGTCAGATGGACCCACTGGCCCCTTCGGACGATGACGTTCTCGGGCTCGAAGCGGTCCTCGTGCACGGTGAGCACCTTGGGGAGATTGCGGGGACGACGAGGCGCACGCGCCTTCTTCTTCGCCGAAGCCCGCTTCGCCGGAGCCCGCTTCGCCGGAGCCTTACGCGCAGCCTTCTTCGCCGGAGCCTTCTTCGCCGACGCCTTTCGAGCGGCCTTCTTCGCGGGTGCCCTCTTCGCCGGCGCCTTTCGAGCGGCCTTCTTCGCGGGCCCCTTCTTCGTCGGAGACTTCTTCGCCGGAGCCTTGCGCGCGGCCTTCTTCTTCGTCGCCATGGATGTTCCCCTCGTGTTGATGCGAATGAAGACTACCCTGCCCGTGGGGCCTTCGGAGCAATGCCCAGCTCCTTGAGGCGGCGACTCAGCGCGCGCCGGGAGACCTCGAGCCGACGCACCATGGCCTCCAGGTCGCCCTGGCACTCACGGTGGCAGCGGAGGATTTCCTCCGGGCTCAGGTCCCCCGCGGTGCGGATGTTCGGGCTGCGGTCCACGAGGTCGTAGACCGAGGGCCGGGGAATGCCGAGCTGGTCCGCCGCGGCCTGGAAGTCCCACGCGTTGTCCCGCAGCGCTGCAATCAGCTCCGGCTCGGTGATATCCGAGGGCTTGCGCCGCGAAGCGGACTTCGGAGGCGGGGTGACAGGCTCGGAAGCCTCCGCCACGGTGAAGGCGGGCTCCGGCACGGCGCCGGAGTCCAGCTCCCGCAGCAGCCGGGGCTCGGCGCGCAGGAAGGGCAGGCCGCGACTGCCGATGATGAGCTGCCGCGTCACGTTGCGGAGCTGGCGGACGTTGCCGGGCCACCCGAAGCGCAGCAGCCGCACCGCCAGCGGCACCGGCAGCCATGGCTCGGCGCGCGGGTCCTCGGAGTCCAGACGGTGCGCCTCGCCGAGTGTCCGTAGCTCCTCGCGGGCGAAGTGGAGGAAGAGCGGGCCGATGTCCTCACGTCGCTCGCGGAGCGGCGGCAGGTGGACCTCGTAGCCCGCCAGGCGATGCAGCAGCGGAGCCTTGAAGTGGCCCGCGTCGATTCGCGCCTCCAGGTGGGCATCCGTCGCGGCAATCAGCCGCACGTCGGTGGCGATGGGCGCGCTGGCTCCCACGGGAAAGACCTCGCCCGTCTCCAGCACGCGCAGCAGCATCACCTGCACCTCGGGTGGCGCCTCGCCGACTTCGTCCAGGAAGAGGGTGCCCCCATGGGCGGCGCGGAAGTAGCCCTCGCGGTCCCGAGTGGCGCCCGTGTATGCGCCCTTCTGTGCGCCGAAGAGCTCGGCGGCGGCCAGCTCGCGAGGCAGGGCGCCCAGGTTCACACTGATGAAGGGCCCGTTGCGCCGCTGGCTCTGCTGGTGGATGGCCTGCGCCACCAGCTCCTTGCCCGTTCCTGTCTCACCCCGGATGAGCACCGGCACGTCCAGGTCGGACACCTGCGCGATGTGTCGGCGCACACGCCGAAGCGCCACGCCCCCGCCCACCATGCCCAGGGGCTCCGGCTCCGGTTCCAGCTCCACCTCTTCCAGGTGAAGCAGCAGCACGATGCGCTCGGCGAGCTCCAGGGGAACACCGGCGGCCAGCGCCTCGGGGCCAAGCTCCAGGACGCCCTCCACGGCCTGGCCCACGGACACTGGCGTTCCGTCCGCCTCCACGTGCAGTTGGACTCCGCCGTCGCGCCCCTGGGTGAGCCGGAGGGGCTTGCGGCTGAGGAAGGGAGCCGCGAGCGGGAGACCGAGGGCCTTCCCGGGCGGCATGAAGTCCGGCGCGTTGCGCGACAGGAGCACCTCGCCGCCCGAAGCCAGCGCCTCCAGGAGGAGCCGCTCACCGGCCCGGCCGGGCACGGGGTGGGAGACGATGGTCAGTGCTGGCACGACGCGGAGCGCCGGCTCGGGGCCGCGCCGTCCGCGACCGGCCAGCGTGGACTCGTCAAGGAAGGTCTTCTGCGTCATGAAGCCGCCATGTCCTCTGGAGCGGCCAGACAGTTCACACGCGGCATGGCCCGACTCTAGCGCTTCCGTCAGCAGGAACGGAGCAAGGCCCTCCCCTGCTCCCCTGCTCCGCGGCACAGCCTCCCTTGAAGGCGGAGTGAAGGGACGACAGCGCTCCTGTTCCCGATAGAATGAACGGGCACCGGCATAAGGAGAGAGATGACCGATACGGACCTTCTGGGCGAAGCGGAGCGAATCTCAGCGCTGCTGGCGGAGCACGCGGCGAAGCATGACCGCGACACCACCTTTCCCGGGGAGGGGCAGGCCGCCATCGTCCGCTCCCCGCTGAACACGGCGCTCCTGGAAGGCACCTCCTGGCTGACCTTCGGGCGGGTCCTCGCCATCCTCAGCAGGGGAGATGCCGCCTTCGGGACGGCCTGGCTCATGCACCAGGGCGCCGGACTGAGCTACCTGGCCCTGATGGACCCCGCGCAGCGGGCCTTCTTCGATGCCGAGTTCCGCCGAGGCACCTGGTTCGGCAACGCCCTGGGCGAGCCCACCAGCGGCAACCAGTTCCTGATGCCCCAGCAGCAGGCCCGCCAGGTGGAGGGCGGCTGGCGCATCAGCGGCGCCAAGCGCTTCGTCTCCGGCGGCGAGCAGGCGAAGTACCTCGTCACCGGCGCCCTCTGTGAGGGCCGGCCCTCCTTCTTCATCATCGACAAGGATGACTCCGTCCGGGTGGAGGAAATCTGGGACCCCATGGGCATGCGGGCCACCCGGAGCCAGCTCCTGCACCTCCAGGACACGCTGCTGCCGGAGTCTCGCAGGCTGGGCTTCGACCCCACCCAGCCCAACCCCATCTCCCTGGGCCTGCCGTGGATTTCCGTCGGCCTCGCGGAGGCGGCGCTGGGCTTCGCCATCAGCTACGCGAAGGAGCGCCGGCTGCCCCCGGAGAACCGGCCCCTCGCCGAGCTGCAATGGGTCCAGTTCTCCGTGGCGGACATGAGCATCCGCCTGGAGGCGGCCCGCGCGCTCGCCATGCGCGCCGCCACGGCCACGGACCAGCGCGCGCCGGACTTCCCCCTCCTCCAGATGCAGGCGAAGGTCGTGGCCAACGAGGCCGCCGTGTCCATCGCCACCGCGGCCCTGGAGGTATCGGGAGGCTCGGGCTACCTCCGGAGCCGCCCCATTGAACGCTACGTCCGGGATGCCATGAGCGGCCCGCTGATGGCCTGGTCTCCGGCCGTGGTCAAAGACTTCCTCGGCAAGGCCCTCCTGGGGCTCCAGCAGCCTCCGCCGGGCTGACCTCCTGGCCCGCCCCGCTCAGCCCACCGCGAGCCCGCGCGGGGCCGTGGACTCCAGCGCGGCCAGGAGGCGGAGCGCGGCGTCTCCGACCTCCCGCCGCCAGGCCATGCGCCAGGGCCGCCGGAGCGGTCCGGACGCGAGCCGCTTCACGACGAGGTCTCCCCGGCCCAGGTGAGGGCTGGCAATCCACTCGGAGAGCACGGCCACACCCATGCCCGCACGCGCCACGTCCAGGATGGCCTCCGTGAGTGGCAGCCGCTCGAAGCGCAGCCGTGGCCGCTCACGGCCGAACACCTGCGTCATGAACCAGTGCGCCTCCGCCTGGGGGGTCTGCCCCGTCAGGAGGGTGCTCTCGCGGACATCCTCCCGCGAGAGCGCCTTGCGGGACGCCAGCGGGTGCGCCGCCGACATGACGAAGACAATCTCATCCGAGAAGATCTGCCGCTCCTCGAACCCCGAGCGCGGGACGGGTGACGTCGTGACGAGCGCGACGTCGAGCTCTCCGGCCACGAGCGCGGGGACCGGCGCCTGGGTGTGCTCCACCGCCAGGGCCAGCTCCAGCCCCGGCAGGCTCCGGCGAAGAGTCGCGAGCACGGAGGGGAGCCAGTGGTAGGCGGTGTAGCACTCACAGACGAGGCGGAGGCGAAGGGGCGGAACCCTCGGCGCGCGCACGCGATGCTCCAGGTCCCCCAGCTCGACGAGCAGCCGCGTCGCACCGGAGACGAGCTGCTGCCCCGCCTCGGTGGGCACGAGCCCGCGAGGTGACCGGTCGAACAGCCGCGTGCCCAGCTTGTCCTCGGCCGCGAGGAGCGCACGGCTCACCGCCGGCTGCGTCAGGTGCAGCACCGTGGCGGCCTGCGCCGTGGTGCCGGCGGAGGCCAGTGCGAGCACGACGCGCAAGTCCCGGACGTCCAGGCGGGGGGTGGGTGGAGGGGCTATGTCATCCATGCATCGAGTCTATGCCAACGATGCGTTGGATGCATTCCCCAGGAATGCGCAGAGTGTCCCCGTTCCCACGAGGGGAATGAGACCGACACCCTGGAGTCAATCCATGCAGCTCTACTTCCTGCCCATGGCCTGTTCGCTGGCGACCCGCATCTCCCTCTACGAGGCGGGCGCGGAGGCGACGTACATCGAGGTCGACGCGAAGACGAAGCTCACGCGCGACGGAAGGAACTTCCTGGAGGTCAACCCGCTGGGCCTCGTCCCCACCATCCGCACCGGGGATGGCGAGGTCCTGACGGAGAACGCCGCCATCCTGCAGCACGTGGCCGAGTCCTTCCCCCACGCGCGCCTCGCCCCCACCGACAGCCGGGGCCGGACGCGGCTCCAGGAGTGGTTGTGCTTCATCGGCACCGAGCTGCACAAGGGGCTCTTCTCGCCACTGCTCGACGCGAAGGCCCCCGAAGGCGCGCGGGCCTATGCGCTGGAGAAGGGCCAGTCGCGCCTCGCCCACCTGGAGAAGCACCTGACGGGCCGGGAGTTCCTCCTGGACGGCTTCAGCGTCGCCGACGCGTACCTCGTCACCGTGCTGGGCTGGTGCGTGGCGACCCCCGTTGACCTGAAGAAGTGGCCGGCGCTCAGCGCCTACGTCGCGCGCCTGTGGAAGCGGCCGAGCGTCGCGAAGGCCCTCTCGGAGGAGCGGGCGCTCTACGCCGAGGAATTGGCGCGGCACAAGGCCAGCGCGTGAGCACGACTCCTGGCGGCGCGGGAGGCCGGACACCCGGAAGGAGTGTCCGGCCCCGCCGTGGCTCACGCCAGGCTGAAGCGGAAGGCCTCGTCGACACCCCGGGCGGCGCCCCGAGACAGGGGCCGCCGGGGCGTCACGACAGCATCAGTGCACGGCCAGCATCGGCAGCGTGAACGCGCTGCGGATGAGGCAGGACTGGTTCGCCGTGAGGTCCAGGTGCTGCGCACGGTCCCGAATCTCGAAGAACTGGCGGGACGTCAAGGTGGCGACCGGGTCCGTCACGGTGAAGGGGTTGTTCACGTTGACCATGCCCGCGTTGAGGAAGCCGGAGAGGCCGCCGAACTGATTGATGTGGGTGAAGTTGTTGGTCCCCGCCTCACGCCCGTGGCAGCCGTCGCAGGTGTTGAGCGAGACCTTGTGCCGCGCGTTGTTGTTGAGGATGCCCGTGGCCCGCCAGAAGGCGTTCGCCGGCGAGGGAATCTCGGGCCGCGCGCCGAGGAAGTTCGTGCTGATGATGGGGAAGGTCAGCGGAACGCCATAGCTGTTGGCGAGGATGGCCGCCTGGTTGGTGTTCACGAAGTCGCGGAAGATGGTGGTGTTGTTGCGCGAGGCGCCCGGCGTCAGCACCGTCGTGTTCCCCGCTAGGAAGTTCGGCGTCGGGCCCGAGGCGGAGAGAGTGAACTCCCTCAGCTGCCACGGAACGGTGATGAGCATGTTCTCGTTCGTGCGGATCTGGTTGATGGCGCTGCCGTTCGCCTTCGTGGGCGCCGCGTTGGCCACCACCACCTGCTGCGTGAGCGCCTGGAGCGAGGCGTTGTACGCGGCGCTGCCCAGGACGACGCCCGTGTTCGACAGGGCCTGCCACTGCTGCGCCCAGGTCTTCACATCCGTGCACGCCGTCTTGGGCACGCCGAACTCGAAGATGACCAGGAAGGGGCCGATGGCGCAGCCGGAGCTCTTGTCAGCCGCGGCGAAGACGAAGCGCAGCTCACCACCGCTGGAGCCGCGACCGCTGTAACCCACCGGGCCCGTGCCCTTGCCCAGGTCCAGTCGGTTGACGATGGCCACCAGCTTGAACGGCGACTTCGTCATGTCCAGCTGCCCGCCAATCCGCGGCCACGGATTGAGGATCTTGGTGTTCATGGCCGTACGCGCCGGAACGCTCCAGGAGTTGATGACCTGGGCGGAGTTCCACTGGTTCAGCCACTGCTCGGTGAAGTTCGCCGGGGTGATGCCGGTGGCCGCGGTGTTGGCCATCTGGGTCATCAGGTGGTTGAACGTCCACACGCCGCTCGCGTTACCCGTGTTCGTGCAGGGGTTGTACGTGCGCGTCGGGTCATTGACGACGTTGGTGTGGGTGATGAGCAGCGACTGGGCCGGCTTGACGGCCGTGGTGATGCCCACGGGGAAGATGGGGATGGAGATGCCGGGACGGAAGATGTCCGAGGACAGGGCCGTCACCGCGCGCTCAGCGACAATTTCGCGGTTGTTGAAGGTGGCGAACGTGAGCCGCTCGTTGGGGTTGTCCTTCTCGAAGGAGAGGATGCGCTCCTGCGTCTTCTTGTGCGATTCGAAGTCGACGTTCGCGATGGCGGAGAAGATGAGGTCGCCCGCCTTCTCGTCGCCGTTGTTGCCGTCGTCACGCAGGGTGACCAGCGCGCCGGTGTCGTCCTCCAGGGGGAACTCCCGGTGGATCTGCTCCTGACCCTTCACGAGCCGGGCCTTCAGGAGGCTCTTCGTCTTGTTGCTCAGGACCCCGTCGAGCGGGACGGCGTCGAGCGACTCAATCTGCACCGCGGGAAGGCCCGAGGGCTCCTGCGGCTCCGCGGTAGCCGACTGCTGCTGGTCCTGCACGGGGGCGGAGGGGTCCATCGACCCTTCTCCACCGCAGCCCGCCAGCAGGGATACGGCGACGACTCCGGACCACGTCAGGCCCAGAAACTTCTTGGATGACCACTGCGCCATGGATGACTCCTCGGGGGTGTACAACCCCGGAGGAAGCTGCACCGGACGGGCCAGGGCCGAGGAAATCGGGCTTCAGACACAATCCGGGACCGCGCACCCCGCGCGAGTAGCGTGGGATGTCACAAAATGCCTGGATTTGTAGCATCGGACGCTACAGCCCCATGCACTGGAAGCGCCGGGTCGGCGTCGCAACCGCCGCCAGCGACGCGCATTCCCGAACCGCGCGGCGGGTGAAACAACACCCGGCCCCGGCCTCCGGGCCCACTCGCCGACACGGGCCCGACATGTCGCCCGACGTGTCGGAAGCGTGAGACATCCCTGTGATTTCAATGGGTTGCCTCGGGAGCAAGGCCACCTAGACGCGGCATGACGCTTGCTCAAGCCCCCCACGACCCCGGCGGCGCCGCGAAGACATACGCAGGCCAGCGCGACGGTGCCGTGCCGGGTTCCTCCACCCAAAGCCATACAGAAAGGCAGTCTCCCATGGGAAACCACCAGGCCCCCAAGGCCATCCGTCTGTCCGCGCAGGGCGAGCCCACGCTCATCATCAGCACCACCGGCACGTACACGTGGATTGCCAGCGACGTCGGCTCCGGCGCCGACCTGGACCTCACCCTCTACCGGCCGAAGCCCGACGACACGAGCTACTTCATCATCGGTGACTACGCGCAGGGCAACTACGGCGCTCCCACCGGCGCCTCGTTCATCGTGAAGGCCATCAACGACGACCCCAACGCGCCGCTCCTCAAGCCGGCCAAGGCGTGGAGCGTCGTCTACACGGACCAGGGAAGCGGCGGCGACTACGACTGGTCCATCTGGTCGGCCGTGCCCCCGGATGGCTACGTGTCCATCGGCATGGTGGGGCAACTCGGCTACGACTCGCCCGACATCCAGAACTACCGCTGCATCCGGAAGGACCTCGTCGTGCAGTCCACCGTGGGAGCCAGCATCTGGAGCGACGAGGGCTCCGGCGCCGACGACGACAGCACCCTCTGGTCCATCAACAGCGTGCCGAACGCGTTCGCCGCGCAGGCGAACTACAACCCGTTCTCCGGCACCGTCTACAGCATCAAGAGCGCCGACTAGCCAGCGCCGCGTCCCCTCCGCGCTTCAGTGCTCCCTCTTCCGGACGGCGGCCGGCTCGCGGCCGCCGTCCTCGTGCAATTCCCATCTGAAATGGACGTGTGACAATGCCCGCAGAAGGCTCTCTCTCCGCCGCCGGTCTGGCCCAGGGAACGTTCGAAGTCGATGCGAACGGCCAGGCGACGTACAAGCTTCCGGTCGACCTGCCTCCGGGCATCAGCAACTTCCAGCCCCTCCTCGGGCTCGCGTACAGCCACCGCCAGCCGAACGGTGTCATGGGCATGGGCTGGGGGCTGTCCGGCCTCTCCGCCATCACCCGAGCCAAGGCCACGTATGCCGTGGACGGCTTCAACGGCGCCGTCACCTATGGGCCGGAGGACCGCTTCGCGCTGGACGGCATGCGCCTCATCAACGTGCAGGGAGACCAAGGCGCGGGCGGCACGCTCTACTACACCGAGCTGCAGCGCTGGGACTCCGTCCTGGCGGGCGCGACGCCAGCGGACGGCTTCACGGTGCATGGCAAGTCGGGCGAGCTCCGCGAGTACGGGACGACGGCCAACAGCCGCATCCTCGCGCCCGGCACCCAGGACGTCCGCGTGTGGGCGCTCGCGTCCGTGACGGACCTCAATGGCAACCGCGTCGAGTTCACCTACACGCTGTCCCCCGACGGCCAGCATGGCGACTCGGGCTCCTACTTCATCCAGCGCATCGCCTACACGGTGCGCGACGACGGCACCGAGGCGAACCGCTTCGTCGACTTCACCTACGAGCAGCGTCCGGACCCCATCGAGGACTACGTGGCCGGCCACCCGGTCAGCCTCTTCTATCGCCTGACGGGCATCACCACGTCGGTGGGCAGTGGGGAGACGGTCCGCACGCTCACGCTCGCCTACCGCACGAGCTCCGCCACGCAGCTCAGCTGCATCCAGTCCATCACCCTCGCCGGCTCGAAGTCCGAAGGGACGCCGTCGCTGCCGCCCACGGTGCTGGTGTGGCAGGACGTCGACTCGCCCGGCTTCGACATCAACCCGTCCTCGACGCTCGACCAGCACCTGGGCACGCCCGACATCCGGTCGATGGACGTCAACGGCGACGGCCGCACCGACCTCGTCCAGCTGTGGACGGACAAGGACAACTCGCTGCACGCCACGACGTACCTGGCCACGCCGGGGACTGGCGGTACGACGTTCCTCCGGGCCTCCGACACCAACCTCGGCTCGTTTCCCTCCCAGCGGGAAGTCCACCCCGTGGACCTCAATGGCGACGGGCGCACGGACCTGCTGGTCGTCTACGCCGGCGGATCGGACAGCGAGCTCCGGCTGGCGGCCTTCCTCTCGAACGGGACGTCCTTCGACGACGGGGGCATCTTCAAGACGGGCGACACCTGGGACTCGAAGCACCTCCAGTTCTTCCCCATGGACGTCAACGGGGACGGGCGCACGGACCTGGTGGAGGCCTACGCGCACCATGACGTGAGTCTGGGCGACCTCCTCTACTTCCGCGCGTACCTGTCGAAGTTCGGCGACACGGACGGCGGCACCTTCACCTCGGGCCTCGTGAGTCCGACGAGCGACCCGGCCGTGCCCACTCATCAGCTCGCGTTCTGGCCCATGGACGTCAACGGCGACGGGATGATGGACCTGGTGCGCGTCTGGCAGAGCGGCTCGGACCAATCCATCATCGCGACGGCGTACCTCGGCGCGAGCCGGAGCCTCGACGACGTGTCCTTCACGTCCTCGGTCGAGAGCAACCTGGGCACGCTCAGCCTCGCCAACCAGATTGCCTTCCTCCCGGTGGACGTCAACGGCGACGGCGTGCTGGACCTGCTGCAAATCTGGAAGGAGCAGGGCAGCAGCTCGACGACGCTGCACCTGACGACGTTCCTATGCGACGCCGCGGGGGCCTTCGTGGCCGGGCCGGACTCCGCCTTCGAGAACCAGACCATCGACCCGGCGGGCTTCTTCCCGATGGACCTCGACGGGAGTGGCCTCACCGCCATCGTCAACAAGTGGGTCTCCGGCCAGCAGCGCCTGATGTTCACCGCCTTCCGCGGCTCGCCCTCGGGGACGTACCGGGTGCTGACGCCCTTCGACGCGGGTGACGCCGGCACCACCGTCGCCAACGCGAAGTTCTTCCCCTGCGACGTCAATGGCGACGGCAAGGCGGACCTGCTGCGCATCGGCCTCGACAGCAACGACCAGGTCGTCGCCGTGCCCTACGCCTCGTCCGGGGAGACGCCCGACCTGCTGTCGTCCATCACCAACGCGCTGGGCGGCGTCGTGTCCATCGACTACGCGGCGCTCTCCGACTCCAGCGTCTACGGCCCCGGAGACCCGCTCACCTTCCCCGCAGGCGATGGCGCGCGCTTCCCGAATCCCCTGACGCCGACGCAGTTCCCCGTGCAGGCCGTCGTCGGCCGCGCGACGTATGTCGTCTCCCGGTACACGCAGAGCAACGATTCGACGGCCAACCGCTTCGCCTACAGCACGACGAACACCCTGACGTATGCCGGCGCGCAGCTCGACCTGCTCGGCCGCGGATGGCAGGGGTTCCAGACGGTCAGCAACCTGTCGCTCGACACCGGGCTCGTCACCGTCGACACCTACAACCAGGACTTCCCCTGCACCGGCACCAAGGCGTCCACGCGCATCGAGGCCAACGGCACCCATGCGTCGGACCCGCGCGTCCCCAGGGACCAGACGGTGCTGATGAACGTCACGACGCTGGAGTACCAGGCGTACGTCAGGGCGACAGGCGCCACCGCGCCCAACCCGCCCGTCTACGAGCCGCTGAGAACCTCCATGCGGTGGGAGACGTGGAACTACGGCACGTTCGACGGGGCGCTCGCGCACACCTTCGACTACGACGACTACGGCAACGAGACGCTCGACGCCAACCTCGGCTACGTCGACTCCGACAACCAGCCGCTCGAGCCGGCGAAGGCCGTCTACCAGCACCGGCTGTTCCAGAACGACGTGCTCAACCCGGGGTGGGCGCTCGGCTACCTCCTGTATGCGAAGGAGACCGCCAACGCCGAGGATGCGGACATCACCCGCTTCCTCCCGGGCGACTACCACCTGCAGGCGCGCACGTACTCGCCGACGACCTACACCCTGGCCACCCAGGGTCAGTGGGATGACACGAGCGGCGCCTTCCTGACCCTCAGCTACACCTACGATGCCTTCGGGAACCGGAGGACGGAGACGAAGCCGGGCGGCTTCACCACGACGTACGAGTACGAGCCCGACTACAACACCTATGTCATGCGTACGACGACGCCTCCCAATGTGGACGGCGTGGCGCTGGTGACGACGAGCGGGTACGACCCCCGCTTCGGAGCCCAGGTCGCGAGCAGCGATGCGAATGGCTTCATCTCCATCTCGAAGCTCGACGCCTTCGGCCGCAAGGCGCTGGGCCAGGGCCCCGTCCCGGCCGGCACGTCGAGCGACACGAATGGCGTCACCCCGCTGGTCACCGGCTCCTCGGACCTTCGCGCCGCCTTCCAGGCCGCGGTCGTCGTCACGACGCAGGCGACGCGGTACCTGGATGACGGACAGGGGGGCCTCTACACCGAGCTGAGCTCGCTCCAGTCCTTCCCCACGACGGAGGCGCGCGACTTCCTCTGGAACCAGAACTACGTGGACGGCCGCACCCGCACCCGCGAGTTCATCCGGCAGACGGGGCAGCAGGCCGGCAACTCCATCGTCCTGACCGACTACGCCCAGGACCAGCCGTCGCTGGAGAGCTTTCCCTTCTTCTCCACCACGTCCGTCGTCTCCAGCGCGCCGTATGCCATCACCACCGCCTTCGACGTCCTCGGGCGTCCCATCCGGCGCACGGCGCCCGCGGGCCCGGACGGCACGACGGACGCGGTGATGACCTGGTTCTACGGAACTGGCGGCGCCGTCACCGTCACCCGCGCCGCGGGCTCGGACTCCGAGTACGTGGAGGTCCAGGTCCACCGCTACGTCAACGGCAAGGACACCGTCGTCTCCGTCACCGTGGAGCCGGACGGCGCGAATGCGACGACGCTGTTCACCTACGACGCGGTGGCCCGACTCACCTCCGTGACGGACCCCGTCACCGCGGCGAATCCGAGCGGCGTCAGCAACACCCTCGCCTCCGACTCGCTCGACCGCCGGCTGTGGCTGGACAACCCCGACCAGAACACCACGGGTGACGCGAGCATCAAGGCGATGACGTTCACCTATGACGCGGCGACGGGCCTGCAGTCGGGCCAGGTGGACGCGGCCCGGGCGGCGACGTCGTATACCTACGATGGCCTCGGCCGCATCCTCACCAAGGCGCTGAGCGACGCGAGGACCTTCACCTATACCTACGACAACGCCGCGACGAATGGCCTGGGCCGGCTCGCCAGGGTGGTCGCGAGGCAGGGCGACGGCACCGTCGAGTCCCAGTACGACTACGGCTACGACGCGTACGGCAACGTGCAGTGCAACACGCTGACGATTCAGGGCGAGGCCTCCCTCTTCACCATCACCAGCGGCTTCGATGCCCAGCAGCGCGTGGTGAGCCAGACCTTCCCGGACGAGACGACGCTCACGCGCACCTTCTCGTACGGCCAGCTCATCACCTCGACGCTCGACGGCGCGCGCACCGACTATCCGCTCGACGACTACGACGTCTGGCAGAAGGCGCGCACGTCGGTCTACGGGCAGGGCATCCTCCCCGGAAGCGGCGTCGTCACGAGCTACACCTTCAACCCGTTGGGACAGGTCATCGGCGAGGTCGTCAATGCCGCGGCCGGCAAGGTCATCGACTTCGCCTACGGGTATGACCTGCTCAACCAGCTCCTGACGGCGACGGACAACACCGGGGGTGACCAGTCGCAGTCCTTCACCTACCTCAACCGCCGCCTCATGAGCGCGTCGGTGCCCGGCTTCACCGCAGGGGCCTACGCGTACGACAACTCCGGCAACCTGACGACGAAGGACGGGGTCATCTACACGTCCCGGGCGCACTTCCCGACGAGCGCCACGCTGGAGGGCACCCAGGTCTACTCCGCGACGCCCGACGCCTGCGGGCGCACGCAGTCACGCACCACGAACGGCGTGACGCTGGGCTTCACCTATGACGGCCTCGGCTGCCTGAGCCGGGTGACGTCGGCCGACGGCTCCACGGTGCGCGAGTTCCTGTCCGACCACCAGGGCCACCGACTCCGCCAGGTGGACGCGGAGGGCAATGTCACCCTGTACATCGACCCCGCCTATCAGGTCTTCCGTCCGAAGGACGGCACCGACGCCGTCACCAAGTACCTCCTCGACAGCCGGGGCACGGCCGCGGCCATCAGCGCCGACGGCGTCAGCTACTTCCGCCGCGACTTCAAGGGGAGCAACACGCACACGTTCGGCGCGGAGGGCACCGTCGTCTCGCAGGTGGCATACAGCGGCTACGGCGAGCGGCGCACCGTGAGCGGCACCGGCACGGGGCCGGAGTACGAGCAGCGCCAGTACGACGCCGCGCTCGGCCTCTACTACTTCGGCGCGCGCTACTACGACCCGGCCATCGGCCGGTTCCTGACGCCCGACAGCCAGCCAGGAACGGACTCCCTGCTGCGTCCGGACGCCTTCAACCGCTTCGCGTTCGAGCTGAACAACCCCATCAACCTCGTCGACCCCACGGGACACTCCGCGTGGGGTGCGGGCCTGGGCATCGGCATCGCCCTCCTGCTGCTCGGCGCGGCCATCATCCTCATCACCGGCGGGGCCGCGACGCCGCTGGTCGCGGGCATCGCCGCCACCGTGGGGGTGGAGGCGGGAACCGTGGCGGCCGTGGGCGCGGTGGTGGGCGCGGGCCTCGTCGGCGCCGGCCTCAATGGCGGCATCTACTCCGTCACCCACAAGGACGTGCATGGCTCGGCCTTCTGGAAGGGCTACGCCGTCAACGCCTCCGTGGGCTTCGCGGTCGGCGCCATCACCGGCGGGCTGGGCGCGTGGGTGGGCAGCGGCATCGACAGCGCCGCGGAGGCCGCGGCGCAGCGGGGCCTGCAGTGGGCCACGACACGGGGGATTCAGGCGCTGTCCCAGGAGACGCTGGCCAAGACAATCCAATACGCCACGCGCGCGACGCTGTGGGCCGCGTTCGGGTCTGTCACGACGGGGGTGGGCGACATGTTCATCCAGTTCATGTCGAACGTCACCGACAAGAAGGTCCTCCATGACTCCAGCGTCTCACTCAGCGCGGGCCTGGGGCGGTCCTTCCTGACGGGCTTCGCCTTCGGTGCAGTCGCGGGCGCCATCCAGGGCGTGGGTGACGCGGCGATGCTCAAGACGACCTATGGGCCGGAGCGGCTCTCGACACAGCCCCTCGAGATGGTGGGCATGGGGGCGGACGAAGGCACGCCGCTGCTCGGCGACGCGGGCTGGCTCTACAAGATGAACCTGGCGGTGCAGTCGACCTTCCGGAGCCGCCTCATCGTCTTCGCCTTCAGCGAAGGCTCGCTCATCACCGACGCGAGCCTCGAGGCGAAGGGGTACTGAGCCGCGGCAGCGCCCCTTCGACAGGGAATGGAAACAGGCCCCCGGGGCCCGGACACCCGCCACCCCCGTCGCGGACATCCAGGCACCGGGGCCCGCAAAGCTACGGCCTGGGCGCGGGCAGCTGCACCTTCTGCTGCGCGCTGGAGCCCTCACCCGTGGCGTCGAAGTACATCACCATCGCCAAGCAGCATCTGGGCCAAGACCGGAACCCCTGGCGTTTCGCGAGGTTCCCCTCCGGACTGTCTTTGAGAGTGACTTGCGAGGTCACAAGCCCGGTGCGTGTTGTTACGTCCCGCGCTACAGAAACCCGCGGTCGGCCTATGCTCGCGAGCACCCAATGCCGACGCCTTTGAACCTTGAAGCCGCGCAGCGCCCACTCACCGGCCAGGATGTCCGGACGCTCGGGCTGGCCGCCCTGGGTGGCGCACTGGAGTTTTACGACTTCATCATCTTCGTCTTCTTCACGACGGTGATTGGTCAGCTCTTCTTCCCGCCCGACACGCCGGACTGGCTGCGGCAGCTCCAGGCGTTTGGCCTGTTCGCGGCGGGCTACCTCGCACGGCCGCTGGGCGGCATCATCATGGCGCACTTCGGCGACCGGACCGGCCGCAAGCGCATGTTCACGCTCAGCGTCTTCATGATGGCCGTGCCCACGCTGCTCATCGGCTCGCTGCCGACGTATGCGACGGCCGGCTACGCGGCGCCGCTGGCGCTGCTCCTGCTGCGCATGCTCCAGGGCGCGGCGGTGGGCGGTGAGGTGCCGGGCGCGTGGGTGTTCGTGTCGGAGCACGTGCCGGAGCGCCGCGTCGGCCTGGCGTGCGGCACGCTGACGTCGGGACTCACGCTGGGCATCCTCCTCGGCTCGCTGGTGGCGACGACGGTGAACAAGGTCTTCAGCCCGGAGCAGGTGCAGGCCTTCGCCTGGCGCCTGCCCTTCCTCGTGGGCGGCGTGTTCGGCTTCCTGGCCGTCTTCCTGCGCCGCTGGCTGTCGGAGACGCCGGTGTTCGAGGAGATGCGCCAGCGCCGCGCCCTGGTGAAGGAATTGCCGCTCAAGGCCGTGCTGCGCGGCCATGGCGTCGCGGTGGTGGTGTCGATGCTGCTCACCTGGGTGCTCACCGCCGGAATCGTCGTGGTCATCCTGATGACGCCGACGTTGTTGCAGAAGCTCCACGGCTTTCCACCGGCGCAGGCGCTGGAAGCCGCGAGCGTGGCCACGCTGAGCCTCGCGGTGGGGTGCGTCGCCTACGGGCTCTTCGCGGACCGCGTGGGCGTGGGCCGGGCGCTGGGCCTGGGCTGCGCGGTGCTGCTCGGGGTGACGTACCTCTTCTATCTCGGCGTGGGCACGTCACCTGGGCAGCTCGTGCCCCTGTACGCGCTGATTGGCTTCTGCGTCGGCGTGGTGGGCGTGGTGCCCACCGTCATGGTGCGCGCCTTTCCCGCGGAGGTGCGCTTCTCCGGGCTGTCATTCTCATACAACGTGGCGTACGCCATCTTCGGAGGCCTGACGCCGCTGTTCGTCACCCTGATGATGAAGAGCCACCCCCTGGCCCCCGCGCACTACGTGGCGGCGCTGTGCGGCCTGGGCATCACGGTGGCCGTCTATCTGCTGAGCGTGGGCCGTGCGAGGTTCGCCGCGGTGACGCCCGCGTCCTGAGGGCCCGGAGGAGGCGGGGCACGCGCCACCTGCGCCTGGCTGACATTTCCGGGGGCCTCCAGGGGTGGACGACCGTGGCGGGCAGGTTGGTCCGGTGCGGGGAGCGAGGCCACCTTCCTGCCAGGAGGTCACTCATGATGCGTCGAATCGCAGTGTGTCTCGCCCTGCTCGTGGTCGGTGCCCCCGTCTGGGCTCAGGAAACGGAGTCTCCCCCCGCCACGGGCGGCTCGGGCGGCCCCATGGACCCGAGCAAGATGGGGCCATGGACCCGGAAGCCGGCCAACGAAGCCAAGGTCAAGAAGGAGCTTGAAGCCTTCTTCAAGGAAGAGGAAGCCGTCATGAAGAAGCGCGACGTGCAGGCAGCGCTCGCGCGGATTGACTTCCCCTTCTTCTGGGTGACCGATGACAGCAAGGGCGTCCCCAAGAGCGAGACGAATGACCGGCAGAAGATGGAAGTGGTGATGAAGGACATGTTCGAGCAGACGCCCGCGGATACGCAGATGGCCAACAAGCCCAACATCACCGTGCTGTCCGACTCGCTCGCCACCTACACCAATGACTTCACCATGACCACGGGAGGGAAGACGTACCGTGGCAAGAACTCCGGGCTCGTGGTGAAGCGCGATGGCCAGTGGAAGTGGAAGGCGATGTACGAGGCGGGCTGGGGCGACATCCCGCCCCCTGCTGTCGGCGGCTCCGGGATGCCCGAAGGCCACGAGAAGCCCAAGCAGTAGGACGCAGCTTCCTGTCACGGGAAGCCCCCGTGGAAACAAGCGCCCTGGAGCCACAGCGGACGTCCGCTGTGGCTCCAGGGCGGTTCTACGTCTCAGGCGGGGCAGAGCCCCGGTGGAAGTCGACTCAGAAGATGTTCTGGCCCGGCGTGAGGATGCGAGCCGGGTCGAAGCGCCGCTTCGCGTGCTCGAAGCGCTCCCAGTAGGGGTGGAAGTGGCGACGCCAGTCCGCGGGGCTCAGCGGAACGGCATCCACGGGGTAGAGCTTCCCGCCAATGGCGGTGAGCCGCTCGAAGATGGCGCGGTTCTTCGCCACCAGGGACGCCACGTTCTCCGGCGTCGGAGGAATGGCGGTGCGCAGCAGCGAGAAGAGGAAGACGTGCCGGTCATTCGGCGTGCGCAGGAAGGGCGCGGTCAGCTCCGAGGTGCGGAACGGATAGAGCAGGATGGGCCCCTGCCCCATGTCCTCCACGGTGGTCTGGGAGAGCACCTCCTGGACGAACTCCTCCGCGCACCGGGCGGGGACGAACATGTCCATCCACGGGTGGGGAAACTCCCAGACGCCGAGCTGCTTGAGCAGCTCAATCAGCGGCGCGAGCCGGTTGGCGAAGTCGAAGTAGCTGCTGTCGCGCGTCTGGAGCGTCCCGGGCTGGAAGCCCAGCCCCGCGAGCAGCCTCGCGTCATTCGGCTCCCTGCCCGGGGTGAAGTACTTCACCACCTCGAGCTGGTAGGCCCAGCCGCCATTGGAGGGGACGACAGCGCCCTCGACATAGTCGAAGCGGCCGTCCTCGATGAGCCGCCGCTGGTCGGCCATGAAGCGGCGCAGGTCGGAGTACAGCGCGGTGTAGGTGCGCGCACTCGGGGGTACCTCGACGAGCCGCACCCGGGCGCGGACGATGATGCCGAACTGGCCCAGCCCGGCGCGCACGGCGTCGAACAGGGGCCGCTCACGTGAGCGCGAGCACCGCACGAGCTCACCCTCCCCCGTGACGACATCCATCTCCAGCACGTTGTCCACCTGGAGGCCCGAGCGGAACACCTGCCCGCCGATGCCTCCCACCGACAGCGTCCCGCCGATGCTCAGCTCGATGTAGTCGGTGAGCGTCGGGGGGCTCCTGCCGGAGGGGAGCGTGGCCTGCAGGAGCTCGTGCCACCGGACGCCCGCGTCCACCCAGGCGCTCGACGCATTGATGTCGTGGATGGTGGAGAGCGCGGACATGTCGATGACGATGCCACCGGGCACCTGGGACTGGCCGTAGGCGCTGTGGCTCTCGCCGAGCCCTCGCGCGGCGGCAATCTTCAGTCCCTGACGGCGCGTGAAGCGGACCATGGCCACGATGTCGTCCACCGAGCCGGGCACGAGCACGGCCCAGGGCGTGCGGTGGATGATGTGGCCGAAGTCGTCCGAGGCCGCGGTGAGCGACGCCGCGTCCATCAGCAGCTGGCCGTCCAGCGGGGGCAGCGCGACCGCGCCGGGCTCGAGTGTGGCGGCCCAGCTCCGGCTCGCGGGGTTGAAGGCCACTGCTACCAATGCACCCTGGAGCAACGTCCTCCGGGAGAGGGCTCGACTCGTCATGGATTCCTCACTCGTTTCCAGCGCTCCGCACCTGCTCGCGGCCCCCCAGGAAGGCGCCTATTCTGAGCCCGCTTCATGGAACATTCCAGGGCGGTATGAGCGCCTTCCGAGGCACGTCCAGGGTGGGGATGGCAACACACCGCCACCCGCGCAGGGCCCCGGGGCTCGTCAGACCCGGAGCCCGCCGTCGGCCAACAGGGGCAGGGAGAAGTGGAAGGTGGAGCCGTTTCCCTGCTCACTGTCCACCCAGATGCTCCCGCCGTGGCGCTCGATGATGTCGTGGCAGATGTAGAGCCCCAGGCCCAGCCCTCCGAAGCCTGAGATGGGAGCATTCCGGGCGCGGAAGAAGCGCTCGAAGAGGTGCGCCGTCTGGTCCGCCGGAATGCCGATGCCCGAGTCCTTGACGGACACGACGGCCCGGGCTCCCTCGCGCCGCGCCGTGACGCGGACCGTGCCTCCGCCGGGGCTGTACTTGAAGGCGTTCTCCACCAGGTTCATCAGCACCTGGGAGAGCCGGCTCCGGTCTCCGAGGATGACGAGGGGCTCGCCGGGCTCCTCGTATTCGAGCGCATGCAGGGCGCTGAGGGAGCGGAAGTCCGACACCGCCTCATGGAGGAAGCTCCCAAGGGAGATGCGCTCGCGCGCGAGCTCGAGCCTTCCAGCCTGGATTCGCGAGGCGTCCAGCAGGTCGTTGACCAGCACCGCCAGCCGGGAGACCTGGGACAGCGCCTTGTGCACGTGGCGTGGTGCCACGGGGCGGCCGGAGCGCGCCTGCCCCTCCATCATCTGCAGGTGGAGCTTGAGCGGGGTCAGCGGCGTCTTCAGCTCGTGGGCGGCGATGGACAGGAAGTCCTCCCGGACGCGGATGGCCTCCTGGGCTTCGCGCAGCAGGCGCTCGCGCTCGGCCTGGGCGCGGACCGCCATTGTCACGTCCCGGTAGCTCCAGACGCGGCCGATGACGCTGTCTCCCGAGCGCATGGGGAGCGACTTGCGCTCGAGGGTCCTCCCGTCCTTCAGCTCGACGGTGTCGACGTCCTCCTCGGGAGAGGGCTGGAACCGCCGTAGGATGAGGGTGACGAACCGCTCCGGGTCCTTCACCAGCGGGGCCGCGCGCACGACCGCCTTCTCGGCGTCCCGCTCCTCCAACATCGCATCCGTGAGCCCCCAGATTTCCTGGAACCGCTTGTTGAAGGCGGTGATTCTCCGGGCCAGGTCCACCACGACGACGCCGTCAGCTATCGAGTCGAACGTGGCGCGCAGCAGCGAGCTCTTCTCTTCGAGATGCTCCCTCGCCTGGCGCTCCTCGGCGGCATCCGCCAGGACGTCTTGCGGCGCCTGGCCGGACGGAGGCCTCGCGGGTTCGGCCACGCGGAGGCAGGCACAGGCTCCCAGTTGGACGCCGGCCTCCCCGAAGACGGGGACCACCACGGCGCTCAGCCGCTGCCCCTGTCCGCTGCCCTCACAGAGCCCTTCCCTGCCCGTGAGCGCCGCGTCGAGGGCCCGGGTGAGCCAGGGGAGGCTCCCGAGGGCCTCCCCCACGCGGTGACCGATGGGGGCGCTGTCCTGCCATCCGGCGGCGAGGGCCAGCAGCGCGTCAATCCAGACAATCCGCGCGTGGCTGTCGACCACCAGCGTGGCGTGGAGACTGGCCCCCACCTGGAGCAGCCGCTCGACAGCGGAGGACGCGGGGGCGACCGACTGCCAGGCAGGGCCCTCTCGCCCTCCGCTTGCCTCGCCCTTCATCCCAGGACCTCCTCCCGGTGCGACAGGACAGCCTGCTCACCGTGAAACATGCGACGCACCGGAGCGACGTGAAAGGCTTGGTCGCCCGGGTGTTGCGTCAGCCGTCCGACGGAGGTCCCTCGCACGGGAGCTGGACGATGAAGGTGGTCCCGACGCCGAGGGCGCTCTCCACACGAATGGTGCCGCCCAGCGCGGTGAGGATTTCCCGCACCAGGTGCAGCCCCAGGCCGAGGCCGCCATAGGCACGCACCGACACGGCCCGCTCGAAGCGCTCGAAGATGTGGGGGAGCTTGTCGGGGGCGATACCGATGCCCTCGTCCCGGACGCACACCGACGCGGTGCCATGGTCGACGCCGGCCGAGACGTGGATGGGCTTGCCAGCGCCGAACTTGAGGGCGTTGGAGAGCAGGTTGAGCAGCACCTGTCCCAGCCGATGGGCGTCCCACTGCCCGACGACGGGGCCTTCGACCTGGACGTCCAGGAAGCAGTCCGCACGGGCCAGGGGCTCGCGCAGCCGCTCCGCGACGCGGTGGAGGACGGCCTCCAGGTCCACGCGCTTCAGGTCCATGTCCAGCCGGCCCGCATGGATGCGCGAGACATCCAGCAGCTCCTCGATGAGGGTGGCGAGCTTGAGCGATTGGCTGTCGACGGTGCGCATGGCGCGCAGGGCCGGCTCCGGCAGGCCCTGGGGGACGTGGCGCAGCAACGACTGGACCATCAGCCGCAGGGAGGTCAGGGGCGTGTTGAGCTCATGGGAGGCCACACTGAGGAACTCGTCGCGAAGGCGGACGGCCTCCTGGGAGGCGCGGTAGAGGCGGGCGTTGTCGATGCAGACGGCGGCGCGGCGGGCCAGCTCCTTCGCAAGCTCCAGGTCCGCCTCGCTGTAGGCGCGTCTGGGGACCTCCGCGATGAGGGTGATGACCCCGAGCGTCCTGCCGCGCGCGATGAGGGGCACGTGCATGGCCGCCCTCGGTCCCAGCGCCTGCATCTTCTCGATGTACTCAGGGCCGTGGCCGACGTCGGCCAGGAGGGTGTGGGTGAACTCGGGCCGCAGCACGGGGTGGCCCGTCCGCAACGCGCGGACGAGGCCGGGCGGCGAGTTCCAGTCGACCGGGTACCGCTCCTGCATCGCGCGGAGCGTGGCTTCCTTCTCCGGATTCGCGTGGGCGACGGGGAGCGCGCGGATGCGGTCCCCGTCCTCGACGAGGGTGAACATGCACCAGTCGGCCAGGAAGGGCACCACCATGCGGGTGGCCTTCGCCAGCGTCTGCTCCACGTCCAGCGACTCGGCCAGGGCGAGGCCGGAGTCGGCCAGGAAGCGCACGGCGGCCTCGGCCCGGCCGCGCTCCTGGACCTCCACCTTGAGCTGCTCGAAGAGCTGGCTGTTCTCCAGGGAGATGGCGAGCTGGGACGAGAGCGCGCGCAGCACGCCGACGCGCTCGGGGGTGAAGGCCCGGGTGGCGAGGTCGTTCTCCAGGTAGAGCACGCCCACCGTCCGGGCCTGACGCTGGATGGGGACGGCGAGGGCGGACTTGATGGAGCGGCGGACGACACAGGGGTCCATGACGAAGCGGCCCTGGTGGGCGGCGTCGCCGAGGACGAGCGTCTCTCCCGTCGCATAGGCATGCTGCACCACCGAGCCGGGGACGGTGTCCGCGGAGGCCAACGGGAGGTGCTCCAGGCTGACGGGCTCGGAGACGTCGCCCAGCGCGCGCACCACGAGGGCCCCCGACTCATTCAGCACCAGCGCGCCCCGCGTCGCACCGGCGGCCTCCAGGCACACCGCCATCAGCTTCTCCAGCAGGCGGTCCAGCACCACCTCGCTCACCAGCGTCTCCGACGCCTTCAAGAGGCTGAGCAGGTCCAGCGAGGCACCGGGCGCCGCGCCCGCCACCGCCGCGGAAGCGGGCTCGCTCCAGGCGCGTCCGCCCGTGGGCTTGAGGTTGGGGAACTCCTCCTCCAGCAGGGTGACCTTGGCCCAGGCGCCCCAGCGCGCGAAGGCCTCCAGGGCGGTGCGCAGGTGGAGCGCGGCGAAGCGCTCCCGGCCCAGCGAGTGGAAGAAGCGCCCCGCGGCCTCGTTCGCCATGGCCTCGTCCTGGAGGAAGCCCTCGACATGGGCGCCGTCGATGGCGGCGTCATAGAGGGCCATGGCGTCCAGATGCCGGCCCTCGAGGCGCGCGACCTCGGCGGCGACGAGCTGGTGCTTGTGGCGGAAGTTCTCCGGGCAGTGCTCCACCCACCCGCCGAGCTGCCGCTGGTTGGCGGCGATGCGGGCCAGGGCCTCCTCCCGCGCCTCGAGGGTGTCGCTCCTCCGGGCCGCCAGCGCCAGCGAGCTCACGAAGTTGAAGTCCACCACGCGGTAGGAGCCCTGGGTGTAGGCCGCGTACTGCTCCGCCTGCCGCGACACCCTCACCGCCTCGTCGAAGTCGCCCAGCACGTACGCGACCAGGATCCGCAGCGTCGCGAGGCTGAAGCGATACAGGGGCGCCAGCCGGCCCGAGTCGAGCACGGCCTGCTCGTCGAAGTCGTCGTCGTCGAAGCGCGCGGGCCGGCGGGTGTGGCCCCGGAGGGCGCGGATGGCCTGGCGGAAGAAGACCACCGAGTCCCGCAGGGACATCACACCGGACTTGCGGGAGAAGGCCAGGCAGCCGTCCACCGTGCCGAGCACTCGGCCCAGCTCGGTGCCCATGGAGAACTCGGTGCTCACGCTGATGGAGAGCGTGAAGCCTCCGAACTGCAGGTCGCCACCGGCGATTCCCGCCGCGAGGCCGCGGCGCGCCAGGGGCATGGTGGTGCGCAGCGGCGACCTCCA
This sequence comes from Pyxidicoccus trucidator, assembly GCF_010894435.1. Lineage (NCBI taxonomy): Bacteria > Pseudomonadati > Myxococcota > Myxococcia > Myxococcales > Myxococcaceae > Pyxidicoccus > Pyxidicoccus trucidator. The sequence goes on from NZ_JAAIXZ010000018.1 coordinate 200,303, forward strand.
GTGGTTGATTTGAAGCAGGGAGATGATGGCCCGGCATTCCTGGCGGGGGTCTGCCTGCCGCCGGGCCAGCTCCACCGCCATGGTGGCGAAGGCGTGGCCGTTCACGACGTCCCCCTCGCGCACGGACAGCATCATGGCGTAGCACCCGTACACCACGGGCGCCCAGGGCGAGTTGCCGTGCCTCAGCGTGAGGTTGAGGGCGCGCGTGTTGATGAGGGCGAAGAGGACCGGGTCCAGGAAGAAGGCCGAGTTGTCCAGCTCGGACAGCAGCCGCACGCGGGCGAGCTGCTCGGGGTCTTCCATCCGCGGCGCGTCCAGCAGCTCCGCCGCGGAGCGCCCCCGCAGGTTCGCCGGCACCTCGGCCAGCTCGACCGCGAGCGCGGACGAGAAGTCCCGCTCCGGCACCTCCATACCCAGCAGTCGGAGCCCCTCGCGCCCCCACTGGAGCCCCTCCGCGTACTTGCCCTTCAGGGTGTGGGCGAGGACCTGCAGGCAGTACAGGCCCACCTTCTCCAGACAGGAGGGCGCGTGCTCCAGGGCCGTCCGCACCAGCTCCCCGGCCAGTCCCGGGTCGCTGGAGAAATAGGCGCACTCCGCCGCTTCCGCGTGCAGGTGGAAGACCTGCTCGCGACGCTGGGGCCAGAGTGCCCGGGGCAGCAGCGAGATGCCGCGCAGCAGGTACACCAGCGCGGCGCCGAAGGCCGAGGCGGACTTGGCCTTGAGGCCCGCCCGGTAGTTGAGCTCGACCAGCTCCAGTCCCTCCACCTCGCCGCCCGGCCGCTCCACGCCCAGGTGCAGGTGGTCCACCACCGCGAAGAGCCGCTCGTCGAGCACCTCCGGGGAGGCGCCCCGCAGCAGCTGACGCCCCGCCTCGTGGTGGAGGTGCCGCCGCTCGTCCTCGGAGAGCATCGAGTACGCCGCCTGTCGGACCCGGTCGTGCGCGAAGCGGTACGTGGCCTCCTGCTCCGAGGGCGCCCCTGCCCCGGCGCCGTCGGCGCGAGGAGGCCGCGCCCCCTCCTTCTCCGGGAGGAGCAGTCCTTCGCGCAGCAGGCTCCAGAGCGCGGAGGCCGCCTCACCTTCGGCTCCTCCCACCAGCGCGGACAGGAGCCACAGCTCCACGCGGTCTCCCAGGCACGCGGCGACCTTCAAGGCCCGCTGGGCCCGCTCTGGAAGCCGGCGGATGGTGGCCAGCATCAGCTCCACCACGTTCTCCATGGCCTCCACCTGCTCGATGCGGGAGAGGTCCCACCGCCATGCGCCGCTGTCGAGGTCGAAGGCCAGCAGGCCGGACAGGTGGAGCAGCCGGAGGAAGCGGGTGATGAAGAGGGGGTTGCCGGCTGTCTTGCGCAGCACGAGCTCCGCGAGCGGGCCGGCGCGCTCGACCCCGCAACGGAAGGTGTCCGCGCACAGCGCGGTGACGGCGGGCAGGTCCAGCGGAGCAAGCTCGAGGGCGCCGAAGGGCATGGCCTCGGCCTCGCGAAGCGCCTCAATCCACCGGGTGAGCGGATGGTCCGGGCCCACCGCCCGGGGCCGGTAGGCGCCCACGAGCAGGACGTGGCGCGAGTCCGGGTCCATGGCCAGGGACTGCAGGAGCTGGAGCGAGCCCGAGTCGGCCCACTGCAGGTCGTCCAGGAACAGCACCAGCACGTGCTCGGCGGACGCGAGCGTCTGGACGAAGGACTGGAACATGAGGAGGAGACGTGCCGACGTCCCCACCGGCTCCAGCTTGAGGGGTGCCGGCTGCGGGCCCAGCAGCTCCTCCAGCTCCGGCACGATGTCGCTGATGACACGGCTGTTGTCGCCCAGCGCCTTCAGGAGCCGGTGACGCCAGCCCTGGCGCACGAAAGGAGGCTGCTCGCGCAGGCCCCGGACGAAGCCCCGGAAGGCCTCGACGAAGGCGGCATAGGGCACGTTGCCCTGGAGCTGGTTGAACTTCCCACCGAGGACGAGGTCTCGAGGCTCGGCATGGCGCTGAAGCTGCTGGACGAGCGCGGACTTGCCGATGCCGGCATCGCCCACCAGCAGCACCCCCTCGCTGGCGCCCCGGCGCACCCGCTCCAGGGCCTCGCGCAGCCGCGTCTGCTCTCGCTCACGGCCGTAGAGCCGGTCCGGGAAGGTGAGCTGCCGGGCCAGGTCCACGCGGCCCAGCTCGAATGAGCCCATGGTGCCCGACGCCTGCCGCCGCCGCGCCTCCAGCAGGTCCGCGAGGAGTGCCTCGGCGCTCTGGTAGCGCTCCTCCGGCATCTTCGCCAGGAGCTTCAGGACGACGTCGGACAGCAGCTTGGGGACGGCGGGGTTGGCGAAGGCGGGAGGCACGGGCGGCTTCGCCAGGTGGGCGTGCACCAGCTCCGCCGGGTCCATGGAGACGAAGGGCGGCAGGCCGGTGAGCAGCTCGTAGAAGGTGGCGCCCAGCGAGTAGAGGTCGGCGCGGTGGTCGATGGGGCGATTCATCCGCCCGGTCTGCTCGGGAGCGACATAGGGCAGGGCCCACTGCAGCTCCCCGGGCAGTCCCTCATCGGGCGCGACACCGGCCACCTGGGTGGCGAGGTCGAAGTCGATGACGGTGACGTGCCGGCTGCCAGCGCCCACCACCATGTTGGTGGGGTTGAGGTCGCGGTGGATGACGTGCTGCTGGTGAAGGCTGGCGATGATGCCGGCGAGCTGGAGTGCCAGCTCAAGGAAGGCGTCCATGGTGACGGGCCGACGGCCCAGCCACTCCTGGAGGTTCTGGGGGCCCGCATCCTCCAGGATGAGGGCGGGCAGGTGCGCCTCGTCCTCCCTCAGGGCCAGGGCCCGGGTGACGCCGGGCACCTCGTCATGCAGGCTGCGCAGCAGGGAGTACTCATGGCGCAGCATGGCCTTGCTGCCACTGGCGAGGGGACCGGAGCGCACCTGCTTGACGACCAGGGGCTCGCCGTCCTGCTTCCAGCCCCGCAGCACGACGTAGCGGCGCCCGCGATAGATTTCCCGAAGTCCCTCTTCGCCCAGCGCCTGCGCCATCCGCGCGACCCTCTGTGGAGAGGAGTCATAAACTTTTGGATGACGCAGCCCGGGAGCACGACACAAGCCGCCAGGCGAGGAGGGCGAGCCCTCCTGCCTCCGCCCGCTGTGGGGGCCGCCCGCGAATGGGCTCAGAGCCAGCGGCGGGTGTGCTGGGCGTAGCGTTGGTAGCGCTCGCCGAACTTCCCTCTCAGCATGGCCTCCTCGAAGGTGATGTACCAACGGTCGGAGATGATGACGAAGGCCACCGCCAGCAACATCGCCGGGAGCGTCCCCAGGAAGAGGGAGAGCCCCAGCAGCGCGACGGAGAAGCCGAGGTACATCGGGTTGCGTGTGAACCGGAACACGCCGTCCGTGACGAGGTGGTCGGGCTCGCTGAAGGTGTAGATGTTGGTGCGCGCGCGAGCGAACTGCTTGCGCGCAACAATGGCAATGGCGAGGCCCAGGGCCAGCAGCGGCAAGCCGAGCCAGTGGAAGGGCGACGGCACCAGCTCCGGCCCGGAGAGAAAGGTGTCGAAGGCCACCATCAGTCCGGCGAGAATCAACGTGAGCTGCGGAGGAAGGAGTCTTTGCATGGCGGGTCACCGTGGGAGTCGTTCGAAGCCCGGAAGTGTAGGAACCGCGCTCGACGCCAGAAACTCGCGTTCGCCCCGGGCGGAGAAGCAGCCAGAGCCCCCTCGGAAGGAGCCGCGCCAGGGGCGCTCGAAGCAGATGGTCGACGTCATCCTGGAAGCGGCGGCTCGCGTTTTCGACCGCCAGGGCTACCAGGAGGCCACCACCAACCGCATCGCCGAGACAGCCGGCGTCAGCGTCGGCTCGGTGTACCAGTACTTCCCGAACAAGGACGCCCTCCTGACGGCCCTGCACGAGCGACACCTCCTGCGGATGCAGGCCATCGTCGACCGGGCACTCGACGCGACACACGGCCGGACGCTGCGCGAGGCCATCGAGGGAATCGTCGCGGCGGTGCTCCAGGCCCACCGGGAGGAGCCGCGCCTGCAGCGCGTGCTGCACGTGGAGTTCCCCTACTTCGAGCGGCCGGCCAGCGTCAGCACGTCCGCGAGACACCTCTTCGAGCGCTCCAGGGCCTTGCTGAGCGAGCACCGCGAGCGGCTCGGCCGGGACGACCTCGACCTGGCGACGTACATGGTGCTGAAGCTGGTCGAGTCGCTGGTGCACACGGCGGTGCTCGAGCCTCCCGCCGCAGGCGAGAAGGCGCTCGAAGCCGCCATCGCCGACGCCGTCGAGGGCTACCTCGTCCTGCGGCGCTGAGGGCGGCGGCTCCGGGCGAGAAGGGCCGCCTCCGACGGCCGTACGCCCTGGCGAAAGTGCGCCAGGGGCCCGCCCGGATTCCTACCGGGCCACGCGCTCCGCGGGTGACACCTGGGACACGGTGCCGTTGTCGACGATGAGGGTGAGGGTCGCCGGCTCGCTCGCGTTGCCTGACGTGTCGAACGCCGTGGCAGTCACGGTGTGTCGCCCGTCGGGCACCCGCTTCGAGTCCCAGCCCAGGAGAAAGGGTGGCCGGCTGCTGCTCCCGACACCCTGGCCGTCCACCTGGTAGAGCACGGAGGCCACCGCGACGTTGTCCAAGGCACTGACGTTGAAGCGGACAGTCCCACTCACCGTGGCCTCCTGTAGCGGAGACGCGAAGGTGACGGTGGGGGGCACGAGCTCGTTGTCCACCGTCACCACGACGGAGGCCTCCCCCACGTTGTCCTGGGCGTCATGGGCGAGCACCCGCAGCGTATAGGTCCCGTTCGGCTCTGCCCCCGTGGTCCACCACACGGTGGACGAGGCCGTGTTGCTGGCCGTCCCTACCAGACGGCTCCCAGCGTAGAACTCGAGCTTCGTCACGCCGACGTTGTCCGAGGCGGAGGCGGTAATGGCGACGTTGCCTCGCACGGTGGTTCCCGTGAGCGGCGCGGCGATGGACACCTGCGGCGGCGTCAGGTCGTTGTCGACGGTGACGGTGACATCCGCGGTGCCCACGTTGCCGGCGGCGTCGTAGGTGCGGAGGTACAGTGTGTGCAGCCCGTTCGTCGTAGTGCGCGTGTTCCAGCTGAAGGTGTAGGGCGTGGAGGTGTCGGTGCCCAGCAGCTCCGCGCCATCGTAGAACTCCACCTTCGTCACCCCCACGTTGTCGGTGGCCGTGGCGGCGATGGAGACGAAGTCGCGGAGCACCGCACCCGGGAGCGGTGACGTCAGGGACGCGGTGGGAGGCGTGAGGTCCGGGGGCGCGCCGACGGTGAACACCAGGTCATCGTGGTCGGTGTAGGGGCCACTCATGCAGGGCCCGGACGCACGGTCGCCGAAGCGGAACCGGCCTCGGATGGCCTGGGAGCCGGCCTGCGAGGGCAGTGTGTAGGTCGCTGAGAGCACCTTGGAGCCCGCCTGGGTCGGCAGCACGGTGCCGATGAAGACCCAGACGGGACTGGTGGCACTGGCGCTGTAGTAGAGGTCCAGCTCGTTTCCTACGACGCCCTCCCGGACCCACGCCGTGGCCTCAATCTTCACCACCTTGTTCCCCGTGAAGGGCTGGCCATCCAGCGTGGAGACCCGCAGCCGGTCCAGCGACTCGGTCACGTGATAGGCCCCGAAGGTGCCATCCGCGCAGGTGCCGCCCAGGGTGTTGGGCTGGTTGAGCTCGGGACCGAGCTGCGCGCGGCCGTCGAGCAGGGACGCCGAATCGCAGGAGGCGGCCGGGGTGGCGCACCGGGGCACCTTGAGCGCGCTGTCGTAGACGGCCGTGGCGAGGATGGGGCCGCTGGTGACGGTCAGCGTCACCGTGGCCACGTTGGATTCGAACGTGCCGTCGCTCGCCGTGTACGTGAACGCGTCCGGGCCCGTGTAGCCACTCCCCGGGCTATAGGTCAGGTTCGGCAGCGTACCGGAGAGCGTGCCGCGAGTCGGGAAGGTCTTCAGCGTGTAGGTCAGCGCGTCGCCGTCCGGGTCCGAGGCCGACAGCGCCACCGCCACCGGGGTTCCCACCCCTGTCGCGACGGACATGGCGCTGCTCACCGGCGCGTCGCTCACCGGCATCACCGTCACGGAGACGGTGGCCAGGGCGGCGCTCACACCATCCGAGGCCTGGTAGACGAATGAGTCGTTGCCGAAGAAGTTGGCCGCCGGCTTGTACGTCAGCTGCGGCGCCGTACCGGACAGCGTGCCCCAGGCGGGAGGCGTCGGCACGGTGTACGTGACGGCCCGGCCCTCGGTGCTCTGCGCCGAGAGCTTCACCGCCACCGATGCATCCTCGGCCGTGATGACGGACAGGGCCTGGGCCCGCACCGTGCTCTTGCCGAGCGCCACCACGCGCCCGCCCGTGACTCCACCCACCGTGATGGACAGCAGGTAGTGGCCCGCCGGAAGAACGGGCGCGGCGGTGCCCAGCGAGGTGCCCGAGAAGTGGGTCGTGGAAAGCCGGGTGATGGCGCCACCTCCCACGGGCATGAGGTGCACCCTCGGGAAATCGGTGGGCGAAGCCCCGAAACGGCCATGGCTGCCTTCGGAGATGCCGCGGAGGCGGAGGCCACTCACGGTGAAGGCCGCGCCCTGCTCGACGAAGGCGGGCAGGTTCACGACGGAACGCCACCCATCACTGGCCCCCTCCGGGTCGAAGTACACGGCCGTGGACGTGGGCGTGCCGCTGCTCCCCGTACCGCCCAGGATGAGCACCTTGCCCGAGGGCAGCAGCGTCGCCGTGTGGCCATACAGGCCCGCCGACAGCACCGCGTCACTCGTCGTCCAGGAGTTCGTCGCGGGGACGTACAGCTCCAGCGACGCAAGCGGCGTGCCCGCCGCGTCCTGGCGGCCTCCGCTCACCAGCACGTTGCCCGACAGCAGCAGCGTCGCCGTGGCCAGGTCCCGCGCAACGGGCAGGCTCCCCGCGGAGCTCCAGGTGCCGGAGTTGGAGTCGTACTGCTCCGCCGAGGCGAGGAACGTCCCCGCCCCATTGCGCCCTCCGACCACCAGCACCCGACCGTTGGCCAGCAGCGTCCCCGCATGGCCCACGCGCGCCATCGCCAGGCTGCCCGTGGCGGTCCAGGTCTCCGTCGCCGGGTCGTACAGCTCCGCCGAGGCGAGGACGAGCGAGCCGCGGCTGCCTCCAACGACCAGCACCTTGCCCGAGGGCAGCAGCACCGACAGGTGACTGTCCCGGGGCGTGCCCAGGGAGCCCGTGGAGCGCCAGGACCCGGTCGCCGGGTTGTACACCTCCGCCGAGGCCAGGGTGTTGCCCGTGGCATCCACGCCGCCGGCCACCAGCACCCGGCCGTCAGGCAGGCGCGTGGCCGTGTGCCGCGCGCGCTGCACGACCAGAGAGCCCGTGGACTGATAGACGAAGGCGGACTGGAACAGCTGCGCCGGGCCGTACATCAGACCGGTGGGATGAACCCCCCCGGCCATCAACACGCGGCCATCGAGCAGCAGCGTCGCCGTGTGGCCGCTGCGCTGGGAGGGCCCCGAGCTCGCGTGGCCCGTCTGCCCAGAGGACGGCGTGAATTCCTCCGCGAGGAGGTGCTCCCCCGCGGCGAGGAGCCCGCCCAGGCTCAGCACATCGCCATTTGGCAACAGCGTCGCCGTGGCGCGGGTACGGGGGATGCCCAGGCCTCCCGCGAAGACGCGGACCGCGGTGGTCGGGTGATACACCTCCGCGTTCGCGCTGATGGAGTTGCCGCCGAGGACCAGCGCCCGCCCGTCCGCCAGCAGCGTCCCCATGGCCACCTGCCGCGCCTGGACCAGCGGACTGGAGGCGGTCCACGTCCCCGAGTTGAAGTCGTACAGCTCGGAGGTGGCGAGCGGAAGGCTGTTGGCGCCGTAGCCGGCCGCCATCAGCACCTTGCCATTGGAGAGCAGCACGGTCGCCGGGAAGGCCCGGGGCGACGTCATGGCCCCCGTCATGGCCCAGAGGCCCGTGGCGGGGTCGTACAGCTCCGCGCTGGCGTGCGCGCTGTCCTGAGCGCTGAACCCGCCAGCCAGCAGGACCTTGCCGTTGGGCAGCAGCGTCCCCGAAGGAGACCGCCGAAGCACCAGGGGGCTCCCCGTGGACGCCCACGTCCCCGTGGCCGGGTCGTACAGCTCGGCCGTGGCGCTGAGGCTGGTGGAGACGGCATAGCCACCGGCCACCAGCACCTTGCCGTCGCGCAGCAGCACCGCCACATGCTGGCGATGGGGCGTGGGGAGGTTGGCCGTGAAGGACCAGGTGCCCGTGGTGGGGTCGTACAGCTCCGCGGTGCTCTGAGCGCTGGAAGACTGGCCCCCAGCGACCAGCACCTTGCCCGATTGCAGCAAGGTCGCGGTGTGGTGGTGGCGGTCGGCGGACATCGCGCTCGCGGGAGACCAGACCCCCGTGGAGGGGTCGTACAGGTCCTCGCCCTCGGACACGCCGGAGCCGGAGTAGCCACCGGCCACCAGCACCTTGCCCGAAGGCAGCAGGGTCGCCGTATGGCGGGAGCGAGGGGCGCGCATGGTCCCCGCCGAGGACCAGCCTCCCCACGACGGGTCATACAGCTCAGTGGAGGACTGGAAGGTGCCATCGCCCGCGAGGCCGCCTGTGACGAGGACCTTGCCGCTGGGCAGCAGCGTCATCGTGTTCGTTGAGCGCCCCATCGACATGGAGCCGGTGGAGGACCAACCCGGGTCGACCACCACCGGCCCCGTCAGGCCTTCCAGGTCCAGTTCCGTCTGCACGGTGAGGATGCGGTCCGTGAGCGCGTACCGCGCGAGCTGCCCGCCGCCTCCCGCCACGGCCACCACGCCGCGCAGCAGGGCCGGTCCCTGGCGCGTGCGTCCCTGGCCGTCGCGCGCGACGACATGGTGCATCCGCAGCACCGGACGCGCCTCGGCGTCGAGGAACTCGAGGTAGTCGTGCGCGTCGCGGACCGAGACGATGCCGTCCGGCACGGTGACTTCATAGCGGGCGTGGTGCTGCCGCTGGCCCTCGGGCAGGACGAAGTATTCCTCCACGCGGTGGGTGACCCAGCGCCCCTCACGGGATTCGGGCTGGCCGCCCACGGGCGCCCACAGGTGGCCCGGGCCGTACCAGGCTGCATCCGCCGTGGCTCGCCTCTCGGCCCCCCTGCCCTCTTCACGCAGGGCCCGCACCTGGAAGACGTGCCCCCGGGTGGTGAGCTCCAGTGCGTCGTCCTCCGTGGCGGGCAGCTTCACGTGCAGTGCCGCGCCCTCGTGGATGGGCGCCGCCGGCTCGAATCCGGCTTGGGCCTCGAAGAACTCGGGGAAGGACTCCTGGACGCGAGCCAGCGCGGCATCCTCTTCGGACGCTGACGCCTTCACGGCACTGGGAGCGGCCCGGCGCTCCAGCCGCGCCAGGGACGCGTGGCCTGGGTTCGGCTGCCGCTCGAAGTCGAGCGAGCGCCCCACCTGGACCCATCCTCCCGTGTCAGCCAGAGGGCCCGCACTGCGCCTGGTCGCCGGTGCGGGAGTCACGTCCTGACAAGCGGACAGAACCAGGGTTGCAACGAAAAGAGCTCTCAGCCAGATGCGCGCCATGCCGTCCCCGCGAAATTTTCCAACCCCAGACGCCTGATATTCCAATCGCCTGACGCGAGGAAATGAGTTCCTGGCTACCCTGGGTCGGCCAGGCAGTGGCACGAGTCCGGAGGGCCCCAGCTCTGCGACCGTGAGTGGAATTCGCATGGCGCTCAGTTGGCGAGAGCCCCAGCGAATGATGGGGTCGGCAACGCGGATGCTACGCCGGCCATCCACTCCTGGACGGTGGCGCTACCGGTTCCGGCGGCCCCATCATCACCAGCCATGGACGAACTGCTGGCCCTGCTCGAGCGCTACGCTCCCGGCTACGGCGGTCAAATCGAGGGCTACCCGGACGTGCTCGTGGACGAGTTGGAGGAGGTCTTCGGCCGTCCGCTCCCGAACGTCTACCGGACCTTCGCCCAGGTAATGGGGACGCGAGGAGGGCCGCTCCTGGCATCTGTGCGCTCCTTCGACCCCATCCTCGATGTCGCCGAGCTCTACCGCCTCGCTCCCAAGGGAGAACTGCCACCAAGGCGGTTTCTCTTCATCTTCGGAGACCCCGACCCGCTGGCCCCCCATCATTACTGGCTCGACCTGGAGTCCCCTTCCGAGGAAGGAGACTGTCAGGTGGTGCGAATGCCCTTCGGTGCGGACTCCTGGAAGACGAAGCTGCACCGGGAGGCACTCAGCCTCCAGGAGCTGCTCTTCCTCTGGGCGATGGAGCACGTCCACCTGCTCACCCTCCCTCATCAGGCCAGCTACCTGCGCGGAGAGGGACGCACGACTCCCAGTGCCGAGTACCTCGCGCGCCTCCTCGAGAAGATGGGCTTCGTCCGACTCCCCTACCCCCGATACAGCATGCTCTTCGAGCGGAAGGGGGCGGCGGCACGGCTGTACCGCCCTCCCGACAGCCCCCACTTCACCCTCAGGGTGGGCATGCGCAGTCCCGAGGAGCTGAAGCATTTCCAGGTGCTCCTCGAGGACAACACGGACCTGGGGAAGTCCCCGTTCTGATTTTCGAGCCCGCGTAGCCCCTAGCGGGTTGTCCCTCCCAACGCCTCGCCCCAGCCCCTCGCCACTCCGGGTATCGCCCTCTTGCCGTCGCGCACGCGCGCGGCACCGGCGTGGTGCGAGACCTCCTGCGTGTCCCTACCGCCAGGCGCCCTGGTGACCCACGCGCGCCGCCGTGGACCGGCCCGGCCACGCACCCGGGGCATTCTTGAGACCTGAATCACCTTTCAACATCATCGCCCTCCACTTCGGCACGCCGTGCGCGCCAGGGGAGAAGCCATGCGGGAGACACAGGCCTGGGTCCTTCATCGCGGGGAGCGGCAGCGGGAGGGGCAGACCGTCCCCGGCGCGCTGGTGGAAGAGGCCTTCTCCTTCGCGGACCCCGGCCCGGACGACGTGCTGGCGGAGCCCGTCTACGGCTGCTGGGAGGGCAACATGGGCCACGCCCTGCAGCGCGTCCCCGTGGACGTCTGCCGGCTGCGCCGCGAGGACAAGGTGGTCCTCGGCAACGCAGGCGTGGTGCGCGTGGTGGAGACGGGCAGCGCCGTCACCCGGGTCCGTCCCGGGGACCACTGCCTGGTGTTCTGCAATGCCGAGGCGGATGAGCATGGCTACCCGCTCAAGGTGCTGGCCTACGACGCCAGCCGCACCATGGGCCTGCTGGCCCGGCGGACCCTGCTGCCCCAGCACGTCCTCATCCCCATTCCCGCCAACAGCCGTCACTCGCTGAGGCAGTGGGCGGCCTTCTCCCTCCGGTACATCACCGCCTGGTCCAACTGGCGGCTCGCCTGGGGATGCTTCCGCCTGCAGGTCAGTGAGTCGGACTGCCCGGTGCCCTTCGTGGTGGGCTGGGGCGGCGGCGTGTCCTATGCGCAGCTCCGGCTGGCCCGCTACGCCGGATGCCGGGTCGCCATGGTCGCCTCACAGGAGGAGCGGCTGCGGCACCTGGAGTCCGTGGGCATCATCCCGTTGGACCGGCGCGAGTTCCCGGACCTGAACCTCGACCCGGCCCGCTACGCCTCGGACGCCGCGTACCGGCAGCGCTACGCGCAGTCGGAGAAGCAGTTCCTGGCGCGGGTGAAGGAGGCGGGCCGGGGCCAGGACGTCTCCATCTTCCTGGACCACATCGGCGGCCCACTCCTCCAGGCCAGCCTCAAGGCGCTGGGCCGGGAAGGCGTCATCACCTCCGCCGGGTGGAAGCTGGGCGCGGACCTCATGGACGTCTCGCGCTCCACCGAGTGCACGAAGCGCCACCAGCACATCAACACCCACTACGCGCGCTTCTCCGAGGCCGTGGCGGCGGTGGGCTTCGCCGAGGAAGCGGGCTGGCTGCCCCCGGTGGACGGGGAGCGCGTCTACGCCTGGGACGAGGTGCCCCAGCTGGCGCGCGAGGTCGAGGAAGGGCGCGTCGCGTCCTACTTCCCCCTCTACCAGGTCAACCCCGAGCAGTGAGCCCGAGGCACACCATGACGGAGAGCACGGTGGACGCGCTCGGCACCGCGCGGCAGAAGTTCAAGCACCAGTCCCAGGCGTTCGGCTTCACGCGGGTGCTCCTGGTGGACCTCATCACCATGGCCTTCTCGCTGACGCCCGCGCTGGTGGCGTGGGCGGCCTTCGCCCTCTTCCTGCGCTGGAGCTGGGACCGGGCGGCCTTCCCGCTCTGGGTGCTGCTGGCGCCGGGAGTCCTGGCGGCGGCGTTCCTGGCGGCGTGCTGGCTCGTCCGCCTGTGCATCCCGAGGATGAGGCCGGGCACGTACAAGATGGAGATGTCCCGGGACTACCTGGCCTGGTTCATGACGCTGTGCCTGGGCCACTCGGTGCGCATCTCCGGGCTCCAGCCGTTCTTCTTCTCCTTCTACGTCACCAAGTACCTCTACTGGCGGGCGATGGGGGCGCGCATCGCCTACGGGGTGAACTCCTCCATCTTCGCGGTGCTGGCGGACTACCCGCTGCTGACCATCGGCAAGGGCTGCACGATGGGCGCGAACGTCCTCGTCATCGGCCACATGTTCCTGGGGGACAAGGTGATGTTGGGGCCGGTGGACATCGGCGACAACGTCTTCCTGGCGGCCGGCGCCATGGTGGGCCCGCGCACGACCATCGGCTCGCGAAGCTGGATTGGCATGCAGAACAAGCTCCTGAAGGACTCCCTGCCCGAGGGCTCGAGGCTGGAGAACTTCGAGTGGGAGCACTTCAACCCGGCCCGCCGCGCGGAGGCACAGCCCGCCGCACCCCGCCCCGAGGAACACCCGTCATGAAAGTCCTGGAGCCGCGCCTGGGCATCCAGGTGCTGGGGCATGGCCGTTCCCTGCCGGGAGAGCGGCCCGTGTCCAACGCGGAGCTGCTCGCGCTGGACCCCGAGCAACAGGGCCGCCCACCCGAGTTCCTGGAGGCATTGGGCCGGCGAGTGGCGGCACGGCTGGGCTTCAGTCAGCGCTACCTGGCGCGGCTGCCCGCTTCCGACGGAGCACCCCCGCACGAGGACGAGGAGACGAGCGAGTCCCTGGCCCTGGCGGCCGTGAGGCACGCCCTCGGTGGACGGAGCGGCATCGACGTGGAGGCCCTCATCCACGGGACGACGACGACGAGCCGGTACACGGGCTCACAGGCCGCGGCCATCCTGGGACGGCTGGAGAGCCACGCCTCCGCGTGGGAAGTCAAAGCGGGCTGCTCCACCTCGCTGGCCAGCCTGCACCTGGCGGTGTCTCTGCTGGGGAGCGGCTACGACAACGTGCTGGTGAGCTGCGCGGAGACGCTCTCCAAGGTGATGAACCCGGCGATGAAGGAGACCTGGTTCATCCTCGCGGATGGTGGCGCGGCCGTGTGGCTGAAGCGCGAGCCCGTCTCCCCCGACTTCGAGGTCCGCCGGTGCCTCTACGCCACGGATGGAACCCTGGTGGACCTGTACACGACGCCGGGGCGCCTGCCGCCGGACAGGGCCACGCTGGAGGCGGGCGGCTACTGCATGGTCGGAGACGGCACGCGGCTCCGGCAGGAGGCCCTGCAACGCTACCTGGAGATGCTGGGAGCGATGTTCCCGGGCGGCCGGGGCCTGAGGGGCATCCGGTGGGTGGTGGCCCATCAAATCAACCGGAAGCTCGTCGAGCAGGTCTGCGAGGTGGGCGGACTGAGCGCGAGCCTCGTCTGGAGCGCGGAGCGCGTTGGCAACGTGGGCGGCACCTCCGTCCTGTTCTCGCTGTCCGAGGCACTGGAGCAGGGCCTGTTCGCGCCAGGGGACGGGGTGCTGCTGATGAGTGTGGGCGGCGGCCTGTCCTTCGCGATGCAGCACTGGGTGAAGCGCTGAAAGGTGGGTGAGGCATGGACCTGGTCGAACGCATTGGCAACGCACTGCGCGCCGCGGGCATGGAGGAGCTGCCCGCCAGCACGTCCGAGGCACTGTCCGCGTATGGAATGGACAGCCTGATGATGGTGCTCTCCGTGGCGGCCCTGGAGAAGGAGTTCTCGCTCCGCATCTCCGGCCGCGACTTCTCGGAGGCGGCCTTCCAGAGCCTCGCCTCCCTGGCCTTCTGGCTGCGGAAGCTGGGCGCGTCATGAGGGTGCTCATCACCGGGGGCAACTCGGACATCGGGCGCGCCATCGCCCGCCGTCGGCTGGCCCTGGGGGACGAGGTCTTCGTGACAGCCTCGTCGGCGGAGTCACTGGCCGCGACGCTGGCCCGCTACCGCGCGGAGGGGCTGGAGGCACGGGGCCTGGTGCTGGACCTGTCGGCTCCGGCTGGCGCCGAAGCGGCGCTCGCGGAGTTGCTGGCGCAGGGGCTCCAGGGTCTGGTGCTGAATGCCTGGACACGGCGGCCTCCGCTCCACCGCTTCCACGAGCTGCCCCAGGAGGCGCTGGAGGCGGACGTCACCGCGAACCTGATGGGCAACCTCTGGCTGTTGCGCCGGGTGCTGCCGTCGATGGTGGAGGCGCGGTGGGGACGCATCGTCTTCATCTCCAGCGTCTCCACCGTCAACGGCACGGGGCGGTACGGCGCCTATGTCCTGTGCAAGTCCGCGCTGGAGGGGCTGGTGCGCAACCTGGCGGTGGACTACGGCGACTTCAACGTCCTCTCCAACACGGTGCGGCTGGGCATCTTCACGACGGAGCGGACGAAGAAGTACTGGTCGAAGCCCCGCTACGTGGAGCGGATGAGCGGCGTCATTCCCCAGGGAAAGCTGGGCGCGCCCGAGCACGTGGGCGAGGCGCTCGACCCGCTGCTGTCCGCGCACCAGTACATCAACGGCGCGGTGCTGGACGTCACCGGTGGGCTGCCGATGTTCCGGCTGGAAGGAGTGTTGCGGACATGAGCTTCCTGAGACCCACGGAGCCGGTGTACCTGCTGGGGCCCCGCTCCTGGCTGCCCGAGCGCATCATGACCAACCAGGACGTGCTCGACTGGATGGGCACCCGCGCGCGGCCGAGCTGGATTACGCACCGCACGGGAGTGGAACAGCGGCACTGGGTGGAGGACGGACAGGCGTGCAGCGATGTCGCGGCCGCGGCGGCCCTGCGCCTGCTGGAAGATGGCCGCATCGACCGGAAGCGCATTGCCCAGGTGTTGCTGGCCACCGTCTCCGGCGACTTCCCCACTCCGCCCACCTCGCCGCTGATTCTGCCCCGGCTGGGGTTGGACCGCGTCGGAGTGCTGGACTTGAGCGCCGCGTGCGCCGGCTTCACCAGCGCGGTGCACGTGGGGGCGGCGCTCGCGTCGTCCACGGGCAGCGACCAGCTGGTCATCGCCGCGGACATCCGCTCCAAGTTCCTCAACCGCGAGGACCTGGCGACCACGGCCCTGTTCGGAGACGGGGGCGCGAGCTGCCTCGTCTCCCAGCGCCCCGAGGGGGCGGACTTCCAGCTCGTGGCGAGCGAGCTTGCGGCGGACGCGACCATGGCGGACATCATCGCCATCCGGGCGGGAGGCTCGCGGCTGCCACACCACCTGAACGATGACCCCGCCAAGGTCTTCCTGAAGATGGAGCACGGGGCCACGCTGTTCATGAAGGGCGTGGACAACATGACCGCGGGCGCGGCCTCGCTCCTGCGGCGCATGGAGCTGACCGTGGCGGACGTGGACTGGATTGTTCCCCATCAGGCCAACCTGCACCTGATGCGGGCGGTGACGGAGAAGCTGGGCGCGGACCCGGCCCGGGTGGTGGAGACGGTGCGGTTCACCGGCAACACCTCGGGGGCCAGCGTGGGCATCGCGCTCGCGCACCTCAAGGAGCGCCTGCCGCTGAAGCCGGGACAGCGCGTCCTGCTCGTCTCCGCCGGGGCGGGCGGCGCCTCGGCCTGCGCGCTGCTGCACAGCCTGTAGCCACCATGGACACGCCCATGAGCACCGCGCACGCCTTCACCCGGACCGACGCCACGGTGGCCCTCACGCTCGGCGGCGAGTCCTGCTCGTTCGGAGCCCTGCGGGACGAGGTCGAGGCACACAAGCGCCGCCTCGGAGCCCTGCCACCCGGCATCGCCATCCTCCGAGCCCACCGGAGCCGGGAGTTCATCGCCAGCTTCCTCGCGCTCTACGAGGAGGGAGTCCCGCAGGCCGTGTTCGCGCCGGAGTGGACCGTCGCGGAGCTGGAGGTGCGGCGACGGGGCCTGGGCTGCTGCTTCGAGCTGGACGAGGCCCTCTCCGTCACGTGGCGGAGCGAGTCCGAGGCGCCACGGCACCACCCTGACACGGCGCTGGTGCTGTTCACCTCCGGCAGCACGGGAGCGCCGCGCGCCGTGCAGCTCTCCCGGAGGAACATCGAGGCGAATGTGGCCGCCGTGCGGGCCTCGCTGGACTTCGACTCCGCGCCGGCCCAGACGCTGGTCCTTCCGCTCTCATACTCCTTCGGGCTGCTGGGCCAGCTCCTTCCCGCGCTGGCGGCGGGTCTTCCCACCGCGCTGCTCGGCAACCTGGTGGAGCTCAAGGCGCTGCTCGACGAAGGGCAGCTGGTGGGAATGCTCAGTGGAGTCCCCTCGCACCATGAGACGCTCCTGCGCCTGCTGGGAGACGGGCCGCCGCGCACCCAGGGAGTCACCCACGTCGTCTCCGCGGGCGCGGCACTGAGCCTGTCCCTCCGACAGCGGTTGCTGCGGGCCTTTCCCTCCAGTCGCGTCTACACCAACTATGGCCAGACGGAGCTGTCACCGCGGGTGCTGTGTCTGCGCAGCGACCACCCCGCCTTCCTGAGCAATGCCACCGGCTTTCCCGTGGGCAACCTCGCCGTGAAGCTCACCGCCGAGGGCGAGCTCTGTGTGCGTGGGGACCAGCTGATGCTGGGCTACCTCGGCGCTCCCGAGGCCACGCGCGAGAAGGTGGAGGACGGCTGGCTGCGCACCGGAGATTTAGCGGAGCTGCGGCCGGATGGGCTGGTGACGCTGCTGGGCCGCAATGACGACCTGCTCAAGGTCGGCGGCGAGCGCTTGAGCCCGTTCGAGATTGAAGCGGCCCTGCGCGAGCTGCCCGGCGTGGAGGACGCCGCGGTATGGGGCCGGGAGGATCCGCTCTACGGCACCATGCTCACGGCCTTCCTCCAGCTCCGGCCCGGGGCCCCCTGCCCGCCCAGACGCGAGCTGCGGCAGGCACTGCGAGACAGGCTGTCCACGCACAAGGTGCCCACCGACTTCTACCGGGTGGAGCAGCTCCCACGGACGGCGAACGGGAAGCTGCAGCGCGCCCGCCTGGGAGAGGCTCTGCTCCCGGAGCTGCGCATCGGCTGAGCAGCCGGGTCACTGTCAGGCAGGGGCGACGCGTCTTCTCCGAGGGCGCCCCACGAGCGACACCACGCCCCACCACACAGCAGCCCAGAAGACAGCCACGGCGGCCCACCCGAGCAACGAGGGCGCTTCCCATCCCCCAGATTCCGCCCGTCCAAAGACGGGGAGGCCCAGTGCTCGCAAAGCCATGAGCGGCAGGTAGACCGAGCCGGCCACAACGGGAGCAACGGCAGCTGGGGGAAAGGCCGTCGCGAGAAACTGCAGCGTCAGCAACGAGCCCCACAGGACCAGGCGCAGTCGCATCGTTCCAGAGCCTCCGACATCCAATGTCATGAGTGAAGGAGTGGCCTGCCAGGGGTCTACTTCTTCGTATCGAACTGGGACCACAACATCAGGTCACCCGCCTGCACGGGCGTGAGGAGTCGCTGGTTCAAGATGTAGCTGGCGCTGTCCGGGCGGACCACCGAGCTGGTGATGAACTGCTCAGGCACCGAGCGCTGCGAGATGGCTTCATACGTGACAACGGTGCCTTCGGGCATGTCCACGGCCGCGACGACCGCGGGAACCAGGTTCCAGCCCCTCCGGACGTCGGCCTCCTTCTTCTTCAACCACGCGTAGCCGCCCACACCGAGCACGAGCGTGGTGACGAGGAAGCTGATCACGCCACCAGTGAGCACTCCGACAAGGAAACCACTGCCCCGCTGGGACGGCCTGGAGTCGTTCATGGTGGCGGGTACGGTATCCGGTCCGGGACGGAGCATGCCAACGGTGCACGGAGGGGGCTGCTTCCGGGCAGAAAACAAGCAATAAGGGCTGGACCTGAATACCCCGGAGGCACCATGAGGAAGTCCAGGTCGGCCGTACTCGCGCTGCTCATCACCCTCGCACTCATCCCCGCGATGGCCACGGCGGGCCAGAGTGCCTCCACCCGCTGGGCGGCGAGCCGGGGCGACTTCCTCGCCTGGCAACTCAGCGGCGTGAGCCGCGCGGCGGATGGCTCTCTCCAGCTCCTCCCGGGTCAGGCCTGGTCCGGCACCGACCCGTACGGGCCGGGCGGCTACTACGGGGGCACCTATTACAACGGCGGCTCGTTCGTTCAGGGTGAGGCCACCAGCCCCATCATCAGCAGCGCATTCGGCTTCCGCGAGGCCATCGCCTCCTGGGAGGCCACCACGCCCACGGGCACCTGGGTGGAGACCCTCATCCGCGTGCAGGTGAGTGGCACGTGGACGAAGTGGTTCAGCCTTGGCGTCTGGGCCTCGGGCACCTCGCCGGTGCGGCGTCACTCGGCGGACTCCCAGACGGACACCGTGGCGCGAGTCTCCATCGACACGCTGCTCGTCACCGCCAAGAAAGCAGCCGCGAGCGCCTGGCAGGTGAAGACGCGCCTGTTCAGCGTGGATGGCGTGGCCACCCCCACCCTGCACGCCAGCGCGCTCACCACCTCCACCTCGCCGGAGTCCAGGCCTACCGTCCCGGCCGGAAACCCCGCCCGCTGGAACAACGTGCTCGCGGTGCCGCGGTGCTCGCAGATGGTCTACCCGGACGGCGGCGAGGTCTGGTGCAGCCCCACCTCCACGGCCATGGTGCTGAAGTACTGGGCGGGGGACACCAGCGGCTGCGAGCCGGGCGTGCGGGCGGCCGTCAGCGGCGTCCATGACTGGTACTACGGTGGGCACGGCAACTGGCCGTTCAACACGGCGTACGCGGCCACCCTGGGCTTCCAGGCCCATGTGGCGCGCTTCACGAGCTTCGCCCAGCTGGAGCCCTGGCTCTCCGCCGGAGTGCCGGCCATCCTCAGCGTGGCGTGGGGCAAGGGGGAGCTGACCGGCGCGCCCATCCCCTCCACCGCGGGCCACCTCCTCGTGCTCGCGGGCTTCGACGCAGCCGGCAATCCCGTGGTGAACGACCCGGCGGGCGCCAGCGACACCGCCGTGCGGCGGACCTACCTCCGCTCGGAGCTGGAGCCGCTGTGGCTCTCTCGCTCCGGAGGCACCGCCTACCTCATCTACCCACGGGGGTGGACGGTGCCCGCGTTGTAGTGACGCCCTGTCGCCTGCCTCCGGCCTGTCGCTGGAGGCAGGCGGGGACACGCGCGGACCGGTGGAGGCCTACGCCATTCCGGTGAGCGGAAGCCGGACCGTGAACGTCGTCCCCGCCTCCGCGGTCGATATGACTTCGATGCTCCCGGAGTGCGCTCGCACGAGCTGCTTCACGATGTAGAGCCCGAGCCCGATGCTTCGGCTCGCGCGGTCGTACGTCGCGGCGGCGCGCTGGAGCGGCTCGAAGAGCTTCGGCAGGAAGTCCGCTGGAATCGGCGCCCCCTGGTTGTGGATGTCCAGCACCGCCGAGCCGCCGACTTCGCTCAGCGCCGCCGTGACGTCGGTACCGGCCGGGCTGTACTGGAGCGCGTTGGCCAACAGGTTCGTCAGCACCTGTGAGATGCGGTCCGCGTCCACGCAGGCCTCGAGGCGCGCTGGCAGCGTGCTGACGACCTTTCGGTCCGGCCAGGCGAGCGCCACCTCCTCGATGACGTGCCCGCAGACGCTGGCGAGGTCCGCTGGCGCCCGCGCAATCGGGATGCCGCCTCCGAGCCGCGCCCGGGTGAAGTCGAGGAGGTCACGAATCATCCTCGCCGCACGCTGCCCGGCGGAGCGAATCCGGTTCATCGACTTCGTCGTGCGCTCGTCGAGACCTCCGTTGCGAAGCAACACATCGGCGCTGACGAGGATGGCGTTCAGCGGATTGCGCAGGTCGTGGCTGACGATGCCGACGAGCTGCTGCTCGAAGCTCTCGCGCCGCTTGAGCTCCGTCACATCTCGCGAGACACAGAGAATCTTCTCCGGCCGGCCGTCCGCGCCGCGAATCGGCGTGAGCACCACGTCCCACCAGAGAGACTTCCCCTTCATCGACGGGCAGTGACCGACGAAGCGGCCCGGCTCTCCGGCTCGCGCCCGCTCGAGGGCTGCCGCGGCGGCGGTGCGATCCGCGTCCTTCCAGAAGTCGAGCCAGTCGGTGCCGACCACCGCGGCCAGGTCCTCGATTTCGAGCATGCACTGGCCCGCCTGGCTCAGCGAGAGCAGGCGGCCTGACACGTCGAGAATCTTGATGCAGTCAGCGCTCGCGGCGAGGACGCTGTGGTTGAGCTCTTCGCTCGCGCGCAGCGCCTCGTGCGCGGCGCGGGCCTCTTCCTCGAGCCGATGGATGCGGAGCACCGAGCGCAGCGCATGGCCCAGTCGGGCCGGAGAGAGCGAGGACTTCGCGAGGTAGTCGGAGGCACCCGCCTTCATCAGCTCGACGGCGACCTCGGCGTTGTCCTGCCCGGTGAGGACCACCACGGGCACGCGGACCCCCCTGGACCGCGACTGGCGCACCACGTACAGCCCGTCATAGGTGGGCAGGTTGAGGTTGAAGTCCAACAGGACGAGGTCGAAGGGCTCCGTCTCCAGCAGCCGCAGCGCGGCAGCCGCGCTCTCGCACTCCTCGGCCTTCACCGCGAACCCAGCGGAGAGCATCATCCGCTTCACCGTCATCCGGTCAAACTCGTCGTCGTCGACGATGAGCGCACGCAGCGGCTCGAGGGAACGCCGTTCCCCGGAAGCCGCCGTGGACGAGGCTTCCGCGAATGCGTCCGGCGTCAAGGCATCTCCACGAGGGTCCAGTACTTGTTGAGCGCGGAGGTGAGCTCGACGAAGTTGACGAAGGTGACGGGCTTGAGCAGGTAGCCCGCGACGTTCAGCTTGTACGCGTCGACCTTGTCGCGCTCCTCGTTCGACGTGGTGAGCACCACGACCGAGAGCCCGATGAGCTCGGGGTCCTGCCGAACCGCGCGCAGGAATTCGATGCCGTTCATCTTCGGCATGTTGAGGTCCAGCAGGACGAGCCGGCGGCCGCGAGGGACTGTGCCATCCCGCAGCATCCGCAGCCCTTCGAGACCGTTCTCCGCGACATAGATGGGGTTGGTGATTTTGTTCCGGTCGAAGGCGCGGCGGACGTTCATCACGTCCACCTCGTCATCCTCCACGAGGAGGATGTGCATCGTCCTGTCTTCTGTCACGCCGTTCCTTCCTTCCTGGGCCACGTGAAGTGGAACTTCGCTCCGGCTCCAGGGGAGGATTCGACCCACGCCCGTCCACCCCGCGACTCCACGACCTTCTTCACCACCGCGAGACCGATGCCGGTGCCCTCGACCTTGTCGCGAGCCTCCAGCGTCTGGAAGATTCCCCAGATGCGCTCGTGGAACTCGGGCGCGATGCCGGGGCCGTTGTCCGTGACGGTGAAACGGCAGAGCTCGCCGTCCTCCGCCGCGCTCACCACCACCCGGGCATCCTCGCGGCGCGCGTGCTTGAGCGCGTTGGTGATGAGGTTCATCAACACCTGCTGGAACGGCACGCGCTCCGAGTAGAGCGCCGGGAGCTCGCCCTCAACCTCCAGCACCGCCGGAGGCCTCGGAGCGACGAGCTCGATGAGCTCGTGCAGCACCTTGCCGACGTCCATCAACTCCGGCTTCCCACGGACGCGGCCCGCGCGCGAGTACTGGAGGATGCCGTCGATGAGGGCCTCCATCCGGTGGACTCGCCGCCGCATCAGCTCGAGGTGCTTCTTCGAGTCCGCGCCCAGCGCGGCGCCGAGGTCCTCCTCGAGCCACTGCGACAAGTTCGCGATTCCGCGCAGCGGCGCCTTCAAGTCGTGAGAGGTGACGTAGGCGAACTGGTCCAGGTCCTGGTTGCTCTGCTCGAGCGCCCGGATGAGCCGCTGCGCCTCACGGAACAGGCGCGCGTTGTCCATGGCGATGGCGGCCTGTGCGGCGACCCCCACCGCGAGACGCTCGGCGCGCTCGGTGAAGACGCCTTCCTTGCCATGGCCGAAGAAGAGGCCCCCCAGCACACGGCCGTCGCGCGAGACGACCGGCACCGCGAGGTAGCTGACCACCGGCAGGTGCCCGCCCGGCATCCCGTGGTACGGCGCGTTCTGCCCGTAACGCGAGTCCTTCCGGATGTTGGCGACCCGAACGACGCCCTCGCCCGCGAAGGTGGGGGCGAAGACCTTCGTGTTCCGAGGCATCGGGAACTTCGAGAAGGCTTCTCGCGGCACGCCGGAGATGGTGTACAGCGTGTACGACTCACCCCGGTCGTCGACGACGTTGTAGAAGAACGCGCCGAACTGCGCGCCCGTCAGCCGCGTCGCCGAGTCGGTGATGGCCTGCACGAGCTTGTCGGTGTCGAGCTCCGCCGCGATGGACTGCCCGACCTTGTTCAGGAGGTCGAGCGTCTCGCTCTCTTCGCGCGCCCTCGCCTCCGCCCGCTTGCGCTGGACGCCGACCGCGACGGAGTCGGCAATCGAAGCGAGCGCGGAGAGCGTGCCCTCCTTCAAGGGCACCCGGGAGAACATCGCCATCACCCCAATCACCTTGCTGTCGACGATGAGCGGGTAGCCGGCGAAGGAGACCATGCCCTCACGCTTCGCCCACTCGCGATTCCCAATGCGCTCATCGTTCAGCACGTCGTTGGTGTGGTGGGGCCTGGCTTCCCGCGCGATGAGGCCAATCTTGAACCTGCCGACGGGGATGCGGGCGTGCGGGCCGTCGAGGTGCGTGTACTGGCCCGCGCTCGCCTGAAGCTCGAGGACGTCGCTGCCTTCGTCGAGCGTCCAGATGCGCGCGAACGCGGCGTCGAGGTGACGCACCATGGCTTCCGCGCACCGATGCAGCACCTCGCGGATGGACAGCGCGCCCGCGAAGGCGACTCCCAGCTCGGCGCTCAGCGCGAGCTCGTTCTGACGCTGCCGCAGGAACGCCGCCGCCCGGGTCTCCTGCTGCCTTGCGCGAACCTGCTCCGTCACGTCGTAGGCGACCGTCATGATGCCTTCGACGTTGCCGTTCGTGCCGCGCATCGGCTGGTAGACGAAGTTGAAGAAGCGCTCCTGCTCCTGGGCCTCCTCGCTCGCGCGCAGGCGCACCGACAGCTCCTTGCCTTCGAAGGGAGTCCCCGAGGTGTACACCTGGTCGAGGATGGCGAAGATGCCCTGGGACTCGAGCTCCGGAAACGTCTCGCGCAGGGGCCTGCCAACCCGCACCTCACGGCTCACGAGCCGCTGATACGGAGCGTTGACGAGTTCGACGTGGTGCTCGGGCCCACTCAGCACGATGATGGGTGCGGGCGCCTGCATGAAGAGGCTGTGCAGGTGCACGCGCGCACGCTCCGCGTCTACCGTTCGATTCATCCGTGGGACCACCTCCGGCCCACTGTCGCCGGAGAAGCTCCCGATTTCACGAAGGGCTCAGACCCAGGGGATGGTGCGCGTCTCGAAGAGGACAGACCTCCTTCGCAGTGGTGACCAGGCAACAGCGTGGCACGAACACCGGGTTGAAGCGCGTCCAGCCCGAGCGGGACCTCCGGCCGAACGGCCCCCGTGCAGGGGCCTCGCCTGTCAGCGAGGGCGCTCGGACGCGCTCCTCCACGTCAGAGAAGCTCCGCGAGGCGAGCTCGGTCCACGTCGACCTGGAGCTGGCGGGCAGCGATGGCCGCCGCACGCCCCAGGACCCCGGTATACGTGGGAAACGAGAGCGGAACGCGAGCCAGTTCATCCACTCGCATCCCCGCCGCGATGGCAATCGCCGCCGTCTGGACCAGGTCGACCGCCCGCTCACCCACCACGTGGCAACCGAGGATCCTCCGCGTGGAGCGGTCGACGATGAGCTTGCAGAACCCCGTCGTCCGACCATCGATGATGGTGCGCGTCGTCGAGTCGAAGCGCACCACCGCCACGACGATGTCATGCGCTTGACGCGCCTTCGCTTCGGTCAGGCCCGCTTGCGCGTACTCGGGGTCGGTGAAGCTGCCAATCGGGCACACCTCGTCCGTGACGGAAATCATCGGAGCTCTCGCCGCGTTGGAGCCCGCGACGAACCCGTCATGCAACGCCTGGGGGACCAGCATCAGGCGCCCAGTCACGTCTCCGGCGGCGAAGATGTGCGGCGCGGAGGTTCGCAGCTGCGCGTCGACGCGCACGAAACCTCGCGAGTCGGTCTCGACGCCCGCGGCCGAGAGGTTGAGCGCGGAGGTGTCTGCCATCCAGCCCACTGCGACGACGACGAGCGCAGCCTCGGCGCTGTCTCGCACGCCATCCCTGGAGAAGACCATCCGCACACCCCCCGGCGTCCTCTCGAAGCGTTCAATCGTGCCGAAGTCCTCGCGCACCACCATGCCGGCCTGACGAAAGGACTCCGCGACGGCGGCGGACACGTCTTCGTCCTCGGTCGGCACAATGCGCGCGTCCGCCTGGAAGAGCTGCACCCGCGTGCCGAACGCAGTGAAGACCGACGCGACCTGTGCTCCCGTCGCGCCACCGCCGACGACCACCATCGTCGGTGGAACGCTGGTCAGGCTCCACGCATCGCTGTGGGTCGCCGTGAGCTCGAATCCCGGAATCGGGAGGCGCCGGCTCACGCCGCCGGAGCAGAGGATGAACTTCTCCGCTCGAAACCGCAGCCCGCGCTGGGTCTCGACGGTGTGCGAGTCCACGAAGCGCGCCGAGCCGGCGTGCTCGTGCACGGAGACACCCGCCGCGGCGATCTGCTCGCGCAGGGCCGCTCGAGCGCGAACGTCGCCAGTCACCTCGCGCACGCGCGTGAGAAGTCGCGAGTAGTCCAGCACTGGCTCGGTCACCGCTATGCCATAGCGTCCCAGCTGCCGAGCATCGCGGAGCAACCGTGCCGCCTGCGCCAGCGTCCTCACCGGAACCGGTCCATCGTGGGCCGCCATGCCGCCGAACTCGTCGCGAGTGACGAGGGCGGTCCGGGCGCCCAGGTCGCCGGCACGGAGCGCCGCGAGCAGCCCCGCGGGTCCGGCACCGATGACCACGACATCCATGCTCGCCGAGTCATTCATGTCCGTAGCTCCGCCAGCCACCGCAGCGCTCGCAACCCGGGCATGAAGCAATACTCGCCTCCGCGCGTGACCACGAAACGAGGAAGGCCTTGCAGACGCCTGGGGATGGGCCGCCTCGGGAATGAGAACACGCCGGTTCCGTCGTTCGCGCCGGCGATGGAGTCCTTCGCATCGCCCAACCCGAGAAAATCACCGCCGTTGATCCACTCCGCCTGCACGAACTCGAACTGCCGTCCGAGGTGCGCGCCGATGAAGGCAAACATCAACCCCCGGTCGGCGCCGTCGTCCTCGAGGACTCCCTCGGGCAGCTCAGGCCCGTAGGCGGTTCCGCGCCGGATCATCCGATGGAGCCTGACCACGCCGGCGACGGCCGCGTCACGGGGATTCGCTCGCCGGACGTGCGACGCGGGAGGCGTCTTGTACCCGGTCGGGTCATCCGAATAGAGGAAGTCATTGTTGCGCGACGGATCGGCGCCCAGGTCGGGAGCGTCGTGGTGGGGGCACAGCGCCAGCGGCGCGCCGCTCCGCCACCTCCCCATCATCTTCGCCGCCAGGCACTCCTCGTCCTCCGGGCTGCTCGAGGTGTTCTTCAGGTACTGCCTGAACGCGGCCACGCGCTGATGAAGCTTGCGGAAGGCGACGTACGTTCCATTGCGCCCCAGGACGTCAGGCTGGGGCATCGGGGGCAAGCTGCCCGTCTCGTCGGTGTAGCCGAGGACGAATTCGCCTGCCCTCAACGGCTCCTCGCGGGGATTGCTTCCTGGAATGCCGCTACCCTCGATAGCCGGATGGCTGATGCCGTCCCTGAACCCGAACGGCTCCTTGCCGGTGCTCAGTGCGTGGCAGTCCTGACGCCAGATGGCCTCGATGCCGCCAAGCTCCCGCAGGGCCTTGTGCGCGCGCTCCAGGGCGGCTCCGAGTCGAGCCGGGTCCGGCGCAAGGGCCGTCAGCACGACGTGGACGTCGCTCGTTCCCAGCGGCGCTTCCCAGTGTTCGGGGCTGCTCTCGCCACCGTCTCCCAGCGCCTTCGCCCGGGCGACCATCCCCTGCCGGAACTCCCACGCGAAGCTGTCCAGGGAGTCCCGTGGTACGCCCAGCGCCTCGAGCCCGTGATACGTGAGCGCGACGCTGACCCAGCAATCGGCGTTCGGGCTGCTCGGATGGGCGGCCGCAGCCACCACCGAGACGAGCCGCCCCATCAGCTCCCGTCCCGCGCTCCGGTCGTCGATGCGGAGGAGGATGTAGGTCGCGACGTACGGAGAAGGCCGGGGCCGCAGCACTCCACTCTGGATGTCGTCCAGTTCGAGCATCTCAATGGGCCGTGGCCAGGTTCTTCCAGAAGCGCACGAGGCTCTCGTCCGCCCCGAACAAGGTGCTGAAGATGGTGGAGTCGGCCACCAGCACGTCGCCGGCCCTGCCGTCGCCCGGCGGCACCCACACCAGCGCATTGAACTCGGTGTTTCCCGCGTTCGTGAATGGGTGTGGCCGGGTCCGGTCGATTGGCTGCTTCGCCAGGACGCGAACCGAACGGGAGTCCTCCGTCGTGACCGCATAGTGCGGCAGGTGCTGGTGGAAGTTGAAGTTCTGGACCCCGGTGAGCCAGCCGCGCGTATCCAGGTCTGCCATCACCGTCAATGGGACGCTCCGGTTCGTTCCTTCGACGACGGCAGGGCGGAGCCCCCAGCGATTCTCGACAGGGATTCCCAGTCCCTTCATCAACGAGCGCGTATAGCCGCCGAAGCGTTGCTGCCGGGGCACCAGCGCGTCGCCATGGTGGGCATATTCCAGGGCGCGCTCCTTCAGGTCCGGCGAGTGCCCGACGTCGTGGTGTGGGCCAATCACCAGACAGGTGCCTTCGCGCCCGAGGAACGCGCGGACCGCTTCAATCTCCTCCGGGGCGGCCACCTGCTCGGTGACGTTGTGGTCCAGCCCGAAGACGAGCAGCGTGTCCGCATCGCCGAGGACCCTTTCGTCGAGCGACAGGGTGAAGCCCGCCTGGTCGACCCGCTGAAACATGGGGACCCCATGCCCGGTGACCTCCTCGATCACCTGCTGGAACTTCACCCATGCCCAGAAGAAGAGCTCCAGTGAGCCCGAGATTCCCTGCTGGAACCTCAGCGGGTCCGCCCACTGAGGGGACTCGTAGTCGGGCCAGAGCACCCGGCGAACCTCGGTCATCGTCGAGAACCGATTGTCCATTTCGGTTGGATTTCGATTGGCCTCTCCGGGGTAGCTCCAGGACGTGTAGACGCTGACTCGCCGATGCCCCTTCGAGTATTTCCTCGGCGTGTGGTTCTGGTTGTACGTCCGCCCGGGAGTTTTGCTCATGACAGGCCCCCCCTACTGCATCTGCTCGAGCATCTCGGCGAGCGCGGCCTTGATTTTCAGAGCCTTCTTGATCTCATCGCCCGTGAAGTATGGGTATTCGCCGTACTCGAGAAAGCTGTTGCACTGGTGGTCTCGGATGAACTTGATGAACGCAGGCGTGTTGGTCTTCCAGTCCATTGGAAAACCCTCGAGGCTCTCGAAGGCCGTGTTGATTCCGGACTTCGTGAAGAGAACGACCGCGTCCTCGGTGTATTTGTCGAAATCGGTGTCGAAGATGCCCTGATACATGAACCGGGTGTCGTCATCGAAGAGCACCCAGCGGAGGTAGTGGAGCTTGAGCGGCGCGAGGAAGGCGGGGTCGGCCTTGAGCGCGTCGGCCAGCCGCTGGCCGTAGCCGCGCATCACCTCCGCGCGCCCCGGCTTGACGTGGGCGACAATCGTGAAGCCGTAACAGGCGGGGGTCTTCGGGTAGATCGGACCGTACTTCCCCCTTTCGAGGTGATCCGTCGACCTGGGTATGGCTATGGCCTGAGGTTTGATCTCCATCGCTCGGCTCCCTTTTCGCGTGCACCTCAAGTTCGTGGTGGGTCCCAGAACCTGCAAGTGCGGTCGCCTTCGAGCGGACGAGCACACGCAATCCCGTCGTCTCATCACGCCAGGCCGCAGGACCAGGGTACCGAAGGAGCGCTCGGCCACTCCGCTCGGCTCGGCGTTGCAGGTGACGGCTCGCTTCCACACGTTGGTGCCGTCCGTCAGCCGGTCTTGACACCGTACCGGGAGGCCGGCCGCGAGGCCCCGCGAGGCAGCAACAACCGGGCCGCGTTCTCCCTCATGACGAGCTTCAATTGAGGCCCCGCCAGCACCTCGCGCGCAACGCCCAGGAAGAGCTCGAGGTGCTCGGCCTGACGACCATCCTCCCGAAAGACGGGCCAGTCCGTTCCGAAGAGCAGCTTGTGGGCGGGGCCGAACCTGAGCAGGTGGGTCAAGCCCTGCCCTCCCGGATTGCGCGACACCTCCTGGAACCCACTCACGTCAGCGTAGACGTTGGGCCGGAAGGCGCAGAGCATGGCGCACTCATCAACATAAGCGGTCGCTGCGTGGGCGAGGATGAAGTTGACGTTCGGGAACAGGCGCGCGGGCTCATCCACGAACCCGGGACGTGCGTACTCGAAGCTCAGCTTGGATGAAGTCGGCCCCATGTGCAGGAGAACCGGGACGTTCCACTCCGCGCAAAGCTCATAGAAGGGATGGAGAGAAGGGTCGTCGGCCCGGTAACCGCACGGAGGATAGAGCTTGAGGCCGCGGAATCCGTACTCCCTCAACCCTCGCTCGAACAGGGTCAGCGCATCCCTGCCCCATCGCGGATCTACGCCCGCCATGACCTGGAAGCGCCCCGCGTGTCGCTCGAGGATGCCGCGATGCAGCTCGAACATCTCCGCGATGGTCAGCTCGCAATCCCGCAGGCAATACGTGAAGTCCGGGAGCAGGAGGACCGTCCAGTCGATTCCTGCTTCATCCATCTGCCGCACGAGCTCGTCGCAGTCATGATCCTCCATGCTCTCGAGCGCTCTGTCCACGAGGCGCTCGCGGTGGGTCGGCACGCCCAGGGCTTCGTGCATGGCGATGATGTTGCGAATGCCGCCGTCCACGAACGAGCGCGGGATGAACCGCCGTGAGGCTGCATGACAATGTGCATCAATCACCCCGGCCCGTACCTGGCTCGGCTCACCCATGGCCATTCCCCTGCATCCACGTTGCACGGGCCCCCCGGCCGAGGTCCAGGAGCTCACCGATGGTCCGGACCGAGCCGAGCTGATGCTGCAGCGGTTCCACTGGCACGGGGTAGCGCTCGAGGAAGCGGCCCACGATGAGCACCAGGCACAAGGAATCAATTCCTACCTGGCGGAGTGTCGCCTCGGGACGAAGGTGACGAGCCCTGCCCGGAGGCAGGGCTTCCTTGATGACGGCCAGCAGGTCTTCATCATCGACGGACACTGACATCCTTGGAGTCCTCCCACTTCCGGGCAGGGATGGGCCCCTGCGAGTCCAACAACCTCCGGAGCGCCGGGCGGTTGAGCTTGAGGTTCTGGGTCAGGAGGCCATTCTGCGAAGTGAACGGCTCCCTGCTGAACACGACGTGCGTAAGGCCCTGTCCCGTCTGCTCCAGGACGACCCGCTCCAGTTCACGACGTGCGGCCTTCTCGAAGCGAGGGTCCTGGCTCGCCGCGTGGACGACACAGGCGATCCCGAAATGCCCCTCGGGAAGGAGCGCTGCCTGGTGAATCAAAGGGACGCCGATGAGCTCGCGCTCGATGGACTCCGGATGGATCTTCCGGCCATCTCCAAGCACAATCACATTCTTCTTGCGGCCCATGAGATGGAGAAAGCCCTCGTCGTCGAATCGGCCCAGATCGCCCGTCGCGACCCTGCCCTCGCCCAGATACGTCTCCTCGTTGACCCTGGGCTCGACGCCGACGTAGCCCGCGGTGAGTGGGACCTGCCGCTGGACGACGATTTCCCCGTCCGGCAGCAGCTCCACTCGAACGCCAGCCGCGGGGCGCCCGACGCTGCCGGGGCGGGCCGCGCGAGGGGTGTTGCAGGCGATGATTCCGCATTCCGTCATGCCATAAGCCTCGAACAGCGGCAGTTCGAGGGCGGCATACACGTCCAGGGTCGCACGCCCGACAGGCGCCATCCCCGTAATCATCAACCGTATCCGTCCTCCCAGCTCCGAGAGGACCTTCCGCCGGAGCGGTGAAAGCACCACGCTGCCCAACAGGCCCAGCCCCTTCTTGCTGACTCGAGCGCGAGCCGCCGTGCGAATCACCCACCGGAGCAGCGGGGAGCTCGTCACCCTGCGGGCGATCGCCTCGAAGAACAACGGTGGCGCGAGCAGCACCGTGGGCCCGGTCTCCTTCAGCGCGGGCAGGAGGTGTATCGGCTCGATGAGGACGAACGAGATGCCGTACCAGATTGCCGCGTACACCAGGAAGCGCTGCTGAAGGTTGGCGACCGGCAGGAACAGCAGCAGGGTGTCCGAAGCGTCGAACGCATAGGTGTCCCTCAGTTCGTCGATCGAACGCTCGATTCCCGAGCGTGGCACGGAGATACATCGGGGAGTCCCAGAGCTGCCCGACGAAAAAACCCGAAAAGGGATGGCCCACTCCGGGTCACGCTCCCGCGGACTCCCAGCCCTCAGGCGAATCGGGTCGGGTGAATCCCCATCCGCGACCCAGCCCAGGTGGGTAAATCTGGAAGTGGGCGTTCCCCCTCCTACGAGCAACAACGCGACGAGTTCCTGCTCCGCCGCGAACTTCTCGAGCTCTCCCTCCAACTGGGCGCTCGTGACTGCGACGCTCTCACAGCGGAGCGACACCAGCGCAAGGTCGAGCACGATCCATTGGTAGCAATTGCACGCGAGCACACCTACGCGCATGAACGACCCAAGGCCGCGGCGACGTAGCTCATCCACCTTTTGACGCACGTCTTGCCGCAACTGCACAAAGGACCGGCTCACCCATCGCTGCTGGTCGCGAATCGTGACCCGAGCAGCCGGGTGGGCATCCAAGCGGGCCACCAGTTCCGTGAGCTCAGCCAAATGTGCTGCTCCTCGCTTCCCGCGGATTTCGAAGCCCTTTGCTTCAACGCACGAATACGTCACCACTCGCGGGCTTTCAATACAGGTTCACCCGATACATGAAAACCCGAGCCCCACGGTAAATTGACAAATCAAAACCCATATCGCTACAAGCACCGTGAGGTGACACGTGCCAAGAACGATTCTGGTAACTGGCGTCGACAAGCCGCTCGGCGGCCTACTGGCGGCATATGTCCTCGCGACCAGCCAGGACTCCCTGCTCTGCCAGGCCGCCGAGGCGCCAGACGCATCGGTGGCCTGGCTCGAGCAACGAATACGGTCCAACTGGGCTGCCTCTACCTTCGGCTCCGGCACCCTTCTGCCCGAGACCTTCGCCCCTCGGCTACGCCTCCTCGAGGACTCACCCCGGAAGAACGAGCGGATAGACGAGGTCTGGAGCCTTGGCCCCACCCAGGCGTTGACCCTGGCTCCACGCCATGAGCCCCAGACAGGCGGCCTGGCGCGGCTGCGCTCCTTGTTTCGAGGTCATCAAGTTGGCGTCGTCAATCACGTCAGCACCGCCTACGTGGCCGGAAGCAGACAGGGTCTGATTCGCGAAGAGCCCTTCGACGAGGGGTACTCCGTGAACACCCCGGGAGAGGCTGCCGAGCGTGCCGCGGAGTGGGAGTTGGTAACCTGCGCCCAGGAAGCAGACGTTCCCTGGCGCATCTTCCGCCCAGCGATGCTCCTCGGCGTTCCCCTTCCTCTCGCCCCCTCCTCCCCGGGAGCACTCCAGGGCTTCCTCGCGGCCCTCCTTCGCTTCAAAGAGCTCATCGACTCCAAGTCGCCCGCCTACCTCGAGCAACATCCCCTCCGCCTGGCACTCACCCCAGGCGCCGGCCCGAACGTCATTCGGGTGGAACAAGCCTTGGAGTGGATGTTCCAGGTAGCGCGCGCCTCGACGCGCGAGACTGGCTACTTTCACCTCGTGACTCCCGAGCCCTCCTCGCTGGAACCCCTAGGCCAGCACCTCAGGGGCGCCACCGGACTGACGCTCAAGTGGGTGAGAGCCCGCGCGGAGCAGAACCCCATCGACACCCTGCTGCAGGCGCGCATCGCTGCTTTCGATTGCTACCTGACCCAGCCCCGGCGCTTCGACAGTACTCGCGCTTGCCTGGGCGCAGTAGCTGGCGGCCCTTCTCTTCCCGACTGGGAGAGGCCAGACGGGGACCCACTGCTCGAAGCCTTCCATCAGCAGTGGCTGGCGTCGAGGCAGGAAGCACGCCATGAGGTGACACGAGCGCTCGAATCACTGGTTCGGCGCACGCTCTCCGCTGACGACGGGGCCCCCATTGAATACCAGGTCGCGGGGAGCGGGCCGGTGCTGATCTGTATCAATGCCATGGGACAGAACCTCTCCGTCTGGAGCTGGTTCATCGCGCACTTCCTGAAGAGCCATCGCGTCATCTACTGGAGCCCCCGAGGCACCTATGGTCCTCCATCGCACTGCCCCACGGTTGGAGCCCAGAGCGCCGAGCTCGAGCTCATCCTGAAGCAAGAAGATGTCCAGCAGTGCCGCATCGTCGCATGGTGCAGTGGGGCCAAGATTGGAATCGAGCTGCTGAACCGCAGACCTATCGCATCCGCGATGGTACTGGTCACCGGCGCCTACGCCCCCATGAAGGGACTGGAGCATCTCGAGACGACGTTCCAACGCACGCTCCGGCAGATGTGCCAGCTGGTGAACCAGCGGAAGGAGCAGGCGGCCCTGGTAAAGACCGCCATGGTCTCGATGGTGACGCGCGACCCGCCCACCACCTCCGGCTCCTTGCAGGCCAGCCCCGTGGACGTGCTGGCGCTCCCCAGCCGCGAGCTCAGGGCGGCCGTCGCCGAGCCCTTCGCTCAGGTCCAGAGCATCTGCAACTACAGCTTCCAGGTGGTCGACTACGCGTCACATGACGTCTCCCCAATGCTCAAAGGCGTGACGACCCCCACCCTGCTACTCGGAGGAGAGCTGGATCAGGTCGTCTCATCCGAGGTGTCCAGGGTGGTGTCGGAGCGGTTTCCGGCCGCACACTTCGCGGAGCTCCGAGGCGCAACCCACTACTGCCTCTACGAGAACGCCGAGCTGCTCATCGAGCTCGTCGAGCGGTTCTTCGAATCACCGCGGACCTTCCGCCCCGAGAGTCCGGAGCTCAGTCGAGTCCAGTCCGCGGCATGCCCCCCTCAGGGGTGAAGTTCCGCCAGGATACTCCTCTACATACAAACATGTATGGGGCCCCCTCGTATGGACGGTCTGCGTCCATTGAGCCACGCTTTTCAACGGAATTGCATCGCAGGGAATCAGCATCCTTCAACCAGGACAGACACCCTCATGTCTCACATGCCCGACAACCGGCAGCCCCGCACCCTGGTCGAGCTCCTCGAAGAGAAGGCCTCCAGAACCCCGGAGCAACGGCTCTTTACGTTCCTGGAGGAGACGGAGGGTGAGGAACAAAGCCTGTCCTACGGCGGACTGCGCCAGCGCGCACGGGTGATAGGGACTTCACTTCAGGCACTCTCCGCGCCCGGAGAGCGCGCGCTGCTGTTGTATCCGCCCGGGTTCGAGTACCTTGCGGGGTTCTTTGGCTGCCTTTACGCCGGTCTGGTCGCGGTGCCCGCCTATCCGCCGGATCCCCTGCGACTGAACCGCACGCTCCCCCGGCTGCGAGCCATGATCCAGGACGCGCAGGCCAAGGTGGTCCTCACCACCTCGTTCATCCTCTCGCTGGGAGAGTCTCTCTTCGAGCAGGAGCCGGACCTCAGGCATCTTCAATGGATAGCCACCGACGAGCTGCCGGAGAGTGCCGCGGACTCCTGGCGCTGGCCGGCGCTCTCACGGGACACCCTCGCCTTCCTCCAATACACCTCCGGGTCCACGGGAGCGCCCAAGGGCGTGATGCTCACGCATGACAACCTGTTGCACAACCTGGGGCAGATTGCCCACACCTTTCAGATCCGCGCCGACAGTTCTGCCGTCATCTGGCTGCCCCCGTACCACGACATGGGGCTCATCGGCGGCATCCTGGAGCCCGTCTACACAGGCATGAGAACCGTCCTCATGTCACCTCTGGGTTTTCTCAAGAATCCCTACCGGTGGTTGGACGCCATTTCCCGCTTCAAAGCCACGGTCAGTGGTGGCCCGAACTTCGCTTTCGACCTCTGCGTCCGCAAGGTGACCGAGGAGCAGCGCCAACGCCTCGACCTGAGCCATTGGGAGGTGGCGTTTTCCGGAGCCGAGCCAGTGCGCCCGGAGACGCTAGAGCGTTTCACCCGCGTGTTTGGCCCCTGCGGCTTCCGTCGGAAGGCCTTCTACCCCTGCTACGGGCTGGCCGAGGCGACCCTCCTCGTCTCCGGCGGAGAGGTGTCCACACCGCCCGTCCTGTGCGCGTTGAGCCCATCGGCACTGGAGCAGGGTCAGGCCGTGGAGGTGTCCACCGGACAGCCCGACACGCGGATGCTGGTGGGGTGTGGCAGGACACTGCCGGACCAGGAGCTCCTCGTCGTGGAGCCGGAGTCACGAACGCGCTGCCCTCCAGGCAAGGTGGGTGAGGTCTGGGTCCGCGGACCGAGCATCGCGCAGGGCTACTGGCAAAAGCCCGAGGAGACCGAGCGGAGCTTCCGAGCGCGGCTCGCGGACGGAGGCGAGCACGTCTACCTCCGCACAGGAGACCTGGGGTTCTTGAAGGACGGGGAGCTCTTCGTCACCGGTCGCCTGAAGGACCTCATCATCATCCGCGGGCGCAACCACTACCCCCAGGATGTGGAGCTGACGGCGGAACAAAGCCACCCTGCATTGAGGCCTGGCTGCGGGGCAGCGTTCTCCCTCGAGTTGGAGGGAGAGGAGCGGCTGGTGCTCGTCCAGGAGATAGACGTGCGCAAGACTGGAGACCTGCGCGCGCAGCTTGACTGCTGTGAAGCGGCGGCGGCAGCCCTCCGTCAGCGGTTGGCCGAGGTGCACGAGGTCCAGCTCCACGCCCTGGCGTTGCTGGAGCCGGGCAGCATCCCCAAGACCTCCAGTGGCAAGATCCAACGCAGAGCATGCCGGGAAGCCTTCCTGTCGGGCGAGCTGCGGATGGTCTTTCGGTGGGAGGCGAGCGAGCGCCAGGAGAAGGCTCGGCCGGCGCCCGCTCCGGCACCGGCCCCCCGATTGACGGTGGCGCCCGCCGAGCTGGGAACGGAAGAAGACCTCCAGTCCTGGCTGGTGACTCACGCCGCCGAGCAGCTACGCGTTCCCGTCTCCTCGTTGGATCCGACCCTGCCCCTCACGCGCTACGGCCTGGACTCGCTGGCCGCGGTGGAGCTGGCACACACGTTCGAGAAGGGACTTGGGCTCCCCATTGCCATGGAGCAGCTGCTGCAGGGCGCCAGCCTCGCTCAACTGGCGCGCCAGTTCTTCTCTCGGCGCACCTCGGCGGACGAACAACGCGCGCCCCTGGTGCTCCAGCTGCCGCGGAACGGCCCGCTGCCCCTGTCCTTCGCCCAGCAGCGCCTGTGGTTCCTGGACCAACTGGAGCCCGACAGCCCCCGCTACAACCTCCCGGCCGCCGTTCGCATCGAGGGCGCCCTGGACGTCTCCGCACTGGAGCGCGGCTTCCAGCTCCTCGTGGCGCGCCATGAAACCCTGCGCACCACCTTCCACGCGGGCCCTCATGGGCCCACCCAGCTCATCGCCCCCTCCAGCTCCTTCCTGCTCCTCCAGGTCGACCTGCGCACGCTCCACCCCTCCCAGCGCGACGCCCACCTGCGCGGCCTCTCCTCCGAGCACGCCCTTCGCCCCTTCTCCCTCTCCCACGGCCCCCTGCTTCGCGCCTCCCTGCTTCGCCTGGACGAGCACCTCTTCGTCCTCCTCCTCGCCATGCACCACATCATCTCCGATGGCTGGTCCATGGGCGTCCTCGTCCGCGAGCTGGCGGCCCTCTACCAGGCCGAGCGCTACGGCCAGCCCTCCGCCCTTCCTGCCCTGCCCCTTCAGTACGCCGACTTCGCCTCCTGGCAGCGCTCCTCCCTCCAGGGCCACGCTCTCCAGTCTCAGCTGGACTGGTGGCGCAGCCACCTCCACGGCGCTCCCCTCTGCCTCCAGCTCCCCACCGACTTCACCAGGCCCCCCGTACAAACCTCGCGCGGCGCCGCAGTCCCCGTCCTCCTTCCTCCCTCCCTCTCCGACTCCCTTCACTCCCTCTGCCTGCGCCAGGGCGTCACCCCCTTCATGGCGCTCATCGCCGCCTTCCAGCTGCTCCTGGCTCGCTACTCCTCCCAGGACGACGTCTGCGTCGGCTTCCCCATTGCCAACCGCAACCTCCCCGCTCTCGAGGGCCTCATCGGCTTCTTCGCCAACACCCTCGTCCTGCGCTCCCGCCTGCCCCCCTCCTCCTCCTTCCTCCAGCTGCTCGCCCACGTGCGCACCGCCGCCCTCGGCGCCTATGCACACCAGGACGTCCCCTTCGACAAGCTCGTCGAGCACATCAACCCGCAGCGAGACCTGAGCCGCTCCCCTCTCTTCCAGGCCATGTTCTCTCTTCAGAGCACGCCCATTCCCGAGCTGGACGGGGACCACCTGCAGCTGCGCCGGCTCGAGTTGGAAAGCCAGACCTGCCTCTTCGATCTGATGCTGTCGCTTGAAGAGACCGCCACGGGCTTCGCTGGCTCGTTCCACTACAACACGGACCTCTTCACGGCAGCCACCGTCTCTCGAATGGCCACGCACTTCCTCGTGTTGCTGGAAGGTCTCCTGGCCCACCCTGAGCAGCGCATCTCGGACGTGTCGTTCCTCACGCCACAAGAGCGGCACCAGTTGCTGGATGAGTTGAGCGGCACGCCTCCGCTCTCCAGCGCCCACTGCCTCCACCACCTCTTCGAGACCCAGGTGGCCCGCGGCCCGGACGCTACCGCCCTCGTTGCCGGCTCCAACCGGCTCAGCTACCGGGAGCTCAACCAGCGCGCCAACCAGCTCGCGCATCATCTGCGCGCCCGCGGCGCCAGACCGGACGTTCCCGTCGGGCTCTGCCTCCAACGCTCCGCCGACCTGGTGATAGGCCTCCTCGGAATCCTGAAGGCAGGTGCCCCCTACGTCCCTCTCGACCCGGCCTACCCCACCGAGAGACTCGCCCACTGTCTTCAGGATGCCGCCGCCCCCATCCTCGTCACCCAGGACGCCCTCCGTCAGCTCCTGCCAGGCTCCGGCGCCGAGATCGTCTGCATCGACTCCGACTGGGACATCATCTCCCGAGAGTCGGCAGACAACCCTCGCGCTTCCATCCTCCCGTCGAACCTCGCCTACGTCCTGTACACCTCTGGCTCCACGGGCAGACCCAAAGGGGTCGCCATCGAGCATCACAGTGCCGTCGTCTTCATTCAGTGGGCTCTCGACTGCTTCTCGGCCCAGCAGTTGTCTGGCGTCCTCGCCTCCACCTCTATCTGCTTCGACCTCTCGGTATTCGAGCTCTTCGCCCCGCTGAGCTCCGGCGGCACCGTCCTGCTCGCCGACAACGCCCTCGCGCTGCCCTTCCTCCCGGCCGCCCATGAGGTGACACTCGTCAATACGGTCCCCTCCGCCATCGCGGAGTTGGCCCGTACCAACGCCCTCCCCTCCTCCGCCCACACAATCAATCTCGCGGGCGAGCCGCTCCCTGGCTCCCTCGTTCGGGCCCTGTACGCCCTGCCTTCCGTCGAACACGTCTTCAACCTCTACGGGCCCACCGAGGACACCACCTACTCCACCTTCACCCTCGTCCCGCGGGACTCCTCAGCGGAGCCCACCATCGGTCGCCCCATCTCCGGCACCCGGGCCTATCTGCTGGATCGAAACCTCAACCCCGTTCCCCGCGGTGTTCCTGGCGAGCTTCATCTCTCCGGCTCGGGCCTCGCTCGCGGCTATCTCAACCGCCCAGAGCTCACCGCCGAGCGATTCCTCCCGAATCCCTTCAGCCCCCAACCCGGGAGCCGCCTCTATAGGACTGGCGACCTCGCCCGCCTGCTGCCGGATGGGAACCTGGAGTACCTCGGCCGCATCGACCACCAGGTCAAGCTCCGTGGCTTCCGCATCGAGCTGGGAGAGATCGAGTCCGTCCTCCTGTCCCAACCCGGAGTGCAGCAGGCCGCGGTGCTCGCCCACGAAGAAGTCCCTGGAGACAAGCGCCTCGTCGCCTACGTCGTCGCCGCCAGGGAGCGCGCCTTCACCGCGACGGAGCTGCGACGCCTCCTCAGGGAAAAGCTCCCTGACTACATGATTCCCTCGGCCTTCGTCCTGCTCGACGCCCTGCCGCTCACGCCCAATGGCAAGCTCGACCGCAAGGCCCTCCCCCGCCTTGAGGTCCTGCCCCCAGAACGGCGGGACTTCATTCCTCCCAGCACCCCGCTGGAGAAGACCCTGGCCGAGACGTGGCGCGAGCTGCTCAAGGTGGACAAGGTCGGCGCTCAGGACAACTTCTTCGAGCTCGGCGGCCACTCCTTGTTGGCGGCCCAGGTCCTCTCGCGGATCCGCGACACCCTCCGTATCGAGTTGCCCCTGCGCGCGCTCTTCGAGTTCCCCACCCTCGAGTCCCTTGCCCGCACGATTGAGTCCGCCCTGGGCTCGCAGCAAAGCCTCCAGGCTCCCCCACTCCTACCTTCGCTGCCTCGCTCCAGCCCGCTGCCCCTGTCCTTCGCCCAGCAGCGCCTGTGGGTCCTGGACCAGTTGGAGCCCGACAGCCCCCGCTACAACCTCCCGGCCGCCGTTCGCATCGAGGGTGCCCTGGACGTCTCCGCACTGGAGCGCAGCTTCCAGCTCCTCGTGGCGCGCCATGAAACCCTGCGCACCACCTTCCGCACGGGCCCTCATGGGCCCACCCAGCTCATCGCCCCCTCCAGCTCCTTCCTGCTCCTCCAGGTCGACCTGCGCACGCTCCACCCCTCCCAGCGCGACGCCCACCTGCGCGGCCTCTCCTCCGAGCACGCCCTTCGCCCCTTCTCCCTCTCCCACGGCCCCCTGCTTCGCGCCTCCCTGCTTCGCCTGGACGAGCACCTCTTCGTCCTCCTCCTCGCCATGCACCACATCATCTCCGATGGCTGGTCCATGGGCGTCCTCGTCCGCGAGCTGGCGGCCCTCTACCAGGCCGAGCGCTACGGCCAGCCCTCCGCCCTTCCTGCCCTGCCCCTTCAGTACGCCGACTTCGCCTCCTGGCAGCGCTCCTCCCTCCAGGGCCACGCTCTCCAGTCTCAGCTGGACTGGTGGCGCAGCCACCTCCACGGCGCTCCCCTCTGCCTCCAGCTCCCCACCGACTTCACCAGGCCCCCCGTACAAACCTCGCGCGGCGCCGCAGTCCCCGTCCTCCTTCCTCCCTCCCTCTCCGACTCCCTTCACTCCCTCTGCCTGCGCCAGGGCGTCACCCCCTTCATGGCGCTCATCGCCGCCTTCCAGCTGCTCCTGGCTCGCTACTCCTCCCAGGACGACGTCTGCGTCGGCTTCCCCATTGCCAACCGCAACCTCCCCGCTCTCGAGGGCCTCATCGGCTTCTTCGCCAACACCCTCGTCCTGCGCTCCCGCCTGCCCCCCTC